>NZ_LOHE01000039.1 GCF_001559865.1 Abyssisolibacter fermentans | reverse complement strand
GATCAACACCAAGTTCTCTAGCTATTTGGCTTTTATTTACTTTCAAATTATTTTCCTCCATAAGTGGTTTTAGTTTATGAAGATCTTCTAACTTATTTATTTTTATTTCGGAATGAACATCTACATGTATAATCATAATTACCTCCAAATTAAATATGGGTAATTATACTATACGTATACTTAATTTGTACATTCTTAAATGATCACTTTCTTACATTCTTATTGTATCATTTATAGGCAATATTCAGAGCTATGTTATTTTATGAAAGATTAGGGTTGGTGGTGAGATGAATGACAAGTTGGGATAATTTGTTGAATGAAGTAAAGAAAAGATTTGTAAGTAGTAAAGAGTTGAATAAGACCTGTGAGCATAATTATATTTTAGAAGTTGAAAATTCACTAAATTTATCATTACCCAGAGAATTAAAAAATATATATTTGAGTAGTAACGGACAAATGGGAAATGAAGAGGGAATTTTTGAGATCGATTCTAGCTATGGAAAACCTTCAAGAATTAGATTTCTTACATTAGACGATGTGGTTTGTTTATATAATAAATTAAGTACTGATGAGATGTATAGCAGTATATTTAATAATAATTTTTTACCTATTGCAGTAAATAATATTGAATCTCCGATTGATGTGCTTTGTTATGACCTTAAATCAGGAGAGATGATTTTATTATGGCTACTAGTGTGGGATTTGTTTAATCCAGTTGAATGGCAGATTGAAAAGAAGAAAATAGCTGATAATTTGAGTGATTTTTTGAAGAGGCAATTAGATTTATATTGTACTTGATTAACAGGAGTATAGAGGCATATTCCGCTCTGTACATAGCCTAATAATATATTTCCGTACGCTACGCACATTCCTTCATCGGGTGTAAGCACTGCCAAGGCGGTATTTCTTTGAGGACCGATTCAGGAACGTCGTAAACACGAAACGTTATATGACATTACATACTAGTATAGATTCATAAACTGAGCTATATGGAGGGAGCTAAAAAAGCTTAAATACATGATATAATAAAAAGAAAACCAAGAAAAAATTATTTATATAGTCTTAATGAAAGGAAATAATATAGATGATAAAAAAATTCACTTGCTTTTTTTTAGTTATTATTTTGCTTATAATGAGTTTAACAGGTTGTTCGCGAACTGATTTATTAAATTTAGTAGCTGCTCGAGATAGTAGATACAATCAACAAATGGTAGATGATTTATTTTTAGCACTTGATAATAATCATAAAGAAGATTTAAAGAGCCTTTTTGCGATTAGTGTTATTGATAGTAATGAAAATCTTGACGCACAAATTGATGAACTTATGGAATTTTACAAAGGTCCGAAAGAAAGTGATGAAGGTGTAAGACTTATAAGCACTTCAGAGCACATGGGACCTGGAGAAGATCGATTAGAAATATATAACAGTTTTACTGTTACAGCTGGGGGAATAAAATATCATGTTTCTATGAAAATGATTGCTATAAACGAGGAAAACAGAGATGAAGAAGGACTTCGTATGTTAGAATTTGCAACTGAAGAAGCTTATGAAAGCAAATATTTCTCTTGGCATTTTATTGATGATGACATACATGGAGTCTATGTTAAAACTTCACCTGAAAAACGAAATGATGTAATGGTGGTTGAAAAAAGGAAAGTAAAATATACACCTGTTAACAGGACCTTAACCGAAACCGATTTTTTAAAATATGTAAAAAACAATGATAGCTTTAGTGGTTTGATAAGCACAATTGGGGAAGCAAATGCTGATTGGATCAACTTTGGATTTTATTATTTTGAACTCTCTAACAAACTGATTGTTGTATGCAACGTTGAAGATGAAAAAATAAAATATCTATATGTTGCAAATGAGGATGAAGAACTTTATACACTTTGGATTCCAGACGATATGATTAAAGTACATGGAAGTTATAATGCCTATACTTTTGTTGACAGAGAGCTTACAGAAGATGTCTTTTTGTCTTTTGTAAAAACAAGCAGAGATTTAAAAGAACTGCATGATAAAATTGGTCCACCAACAGTAGATACAAGTTTTTATTCGTATTATCAATTACCTGATGGTAGTTTTATCGGTTGCCACCATGCAGGATACAAAGTAAAGGAAATTTTTATTGCAGACTCCGAAAAAAGACTTAATACAATATGGAAATACGAAGATAAGTAGTTTAAATTACTTGTAAATATCATTTTTTCTGATGGCTATTGGCAAGCTTTCGTATGTAGCGTCATATAACAATATATTTCCGTTCGCTATGCACATATCTTCACTGGGTATGAGCACCGCCTACGAAGAAGGGCGCTGAGGGTTCAGCTCAGACACATCGGAAATACGAAACTCACACACTAGATTATTAAAAAGAAGAGGTGAAGTTTATGAGTTTATGGGGTTCGTTCTAAATTGAGTTGGATACTATTAATAATAGCGCTAATTGGAGATTTTGTTGTTGCATACATATCACAAGGGACGGTTTCTTTATGTAAACCACCATCAGGGAGTATTACTTTGGGTTTGGTTCAAGGACGTTTTGAATGCTAGACGTTAGTTAAAATAATTATGTCATAGACTAAGTGATAAAAATCAGAGGGGGTTAATTGGATGGAATTTTCAGAGTTTAAAGAAAAAGTAAGGAAGAAGAAATATAATGTGGAATTTGGAATAATAGAATCTAATTTATTTGCAGACGAAGATAAGAAAATTGATGAATTTGGTATTAGAAATAGGGGGCTAAAAATATTTTATTTAATTCGTAAAGGGTTAGATGAAGAGTCTCCATATATAATATTTTTTAATGGGGGTCCAGGCATTGGATTTTCGGAACAGTTTTTTGAACATGATGGATTTAGTGATTTTTTACCAAATTATAATATTATTTTTATGGATCAAAGAGGGACAGGATTTTCTGACAAACCATCTCAAAATTTAAATGAATACAAATATTTCACGTCAAAGTATATTTGTTATGATGCAGAAGAAATTAGAAAGAATCTTTTATGTGAAACTTCTAAATGGGTGGTATTTGGACAAAGTTTCGGTGGACATATAGTAAGAAAATATCTAGAACTATATAGTGAAAGCGCTCTATTAGGAATTTCTCATGGATATGGTGAATGTTCTCCTTTAACTATGAAAATAAACATTGAAAAGGTCTTATTTGGACAAGTTAAAGAGTATTTTGAGGAATATCCAGAAGATAAAAAAGTGTTTATTAAAATAAAAGAAAATTTATTTGAAAGTGATGTTATTGGTAACAATGAACGTTATCTTAAAGGAAAAGATATTATGGATGTTTTTTCATTTTATTTTGGGTTATATACATATAATAAAATACATGAAATAGTTAAAGGCTTTAATGAAATAGATATGAAGAAACAGTTTTTAGGGGAAATCAGGTATCTAGGAAACCTAATTTTAAATTCTGGAGTTTTAAATGCTGTTGTGGCACATATAGATTTGGTAGATGGTCTAACAGATAAAGAATTATATAAAATAACAGAAGAAAATTTGCTTCAAGATGGTGTTAATATTAATGATGAATTATTTTCAACGATACGGCTATCAAAAAATATCGTTAGTAAATCAAAAAATTTTATTGAACTTGATAACCTATTTGAAAGAAAAAACTTTAGTACTGACCCTATTAATCTTGAGATATTGTGTAATAAACTACAAGAAAATGATGTAATGCTATATGTGATTGGAAGTAGAAATGATTCACTTACTCCAGTAAAAGCAATTGAAGAAGAAAAATGTTTAGTTGAAAGTTATAATGTAGATAATTACTATAAATTTATTTTTTCTGAGGGTAATCATAGAGAATGGAAAGAAAATCAAAAGCTTCTTGAAGGATTCATTCGCCAAGCCAAGTTTCGCTAATGCTCATGAACTTCGCAAATCCAAATCCGTTATATGACAGGTGGACATTTATATGAACATCCACTGGGGCAAAGTTTGTAAATCCTTCTAATATTAGTGAAATTAACGAACTTTGGTTCGTGAATGCAAGAGTTAGATAACATATCGCTCTTGGGTAATCCTTTTTGGTATTAGATGAGTAGGGTGTAGCTTATTTATAAGGTAGGTGATTCCATTGGTAAAAGCTATTTAATTGAGGGACAATAATATGGTTGTTTCCTCACATAATATCACATAGAAAAATTAATATACAAACGGAGGAGACATATAATGTTTGAATTAAAGAAACAAGATTTTAATAGAATTATACCATTGATTAAGAATATAAGCCATAGTAGAGCATTATTATTTTCAGTTGTTGAAGGTAACTCGAAAGGTAGAATTTTTGTTGATAATATTGAGACACCCAAAACAGCATTTATTGAGTCTGATTTTTCGTATCTAGTTGGTCATGAAAGTAATATCGATTTTAATAATAGAATTATCAATTATATTTTCGATATTAAAATTCCAAAATCAAAGGATAAGGAATTAATACTATTTTTATGTTCTGATAAGTGGTTGGATATTAAAAGAACACTCAAAGATCATGGTTGTATCACCATTCATAGGAAAACTTTTAACTTTGATGTAGACAAATATAAAGAAGTCAGAAGTAAAAGTAATATAACTACAAACAAATATGATATTACAAAAATCAATATAAAATTAGTTAATAAATATCACAAGTTTAAAGAATTGATAAATTATCCCCTAAGGTTTGGATTTTGTATTGTTAATCAAGAAGAGATAATAAGTGAATGCATCTCTGTTGCGGTAGGAGCAGGTGAGGCAGAAATAGGAATAGCTACAAAAGAGGATTATAGACGTAGAGGATATGCAACTAGTGTTATCTTTCAATTCATTGATTATTGTATTGATAATGATATATTACCTAACTGGTCTTGTTGGCCATTTAGAAAGGAATCCATTAATCTCGCAAAGAAATTAGGATTTAAGGAAAATGTAGAAATACCTGCAATCTATCGGTCACAGAATATGTAGTATTGCACTCACTGGGGGACGGTTGTTTTTGAGTGACGAGTGTGTCAATATAATAATAATTAATAGTGTCTAAGCATGATGATAAGCCATACACACAGGATTGAAAAACATTTTTGCAATACATTTAGTAGAATGAAGAACTGATCTTAGATATATACAGGAACTTCTAGGGCATTCAAGTCCAAAGACTACAGTGTTATATACACATGTTACAAATAATAGTCTTAGAAATATACAAAGCTCATTTGATAAAATGATGAAGTAGGAGGAGTTCTACATCAGGAAGATTTCACGAAACAAAGTTCGTAAATCCTTCTAATATTAGTGGTATTCACGATTAAATGGAGGAATAGAATGAAGTACATTGAAGATAAAGATTATAAGTATCATGATATTCTTGGTAAACATTTAAGAAGTTATAATTTAAAATATACAGGAAATAGAGAATTTTCAAGTGAATATTTTTATGCTATAAAAGATAATGTACTCGTTGGTGCCATATATACAAACTTATTTTGGGATTGGGTAAATATTGATAGCTTATTTTATAAAGATAAAGAAGCTTTAAAAAAACTTATTTCAGAAATAAAGCTTTTTTATTTAAACAGGGCTGTAGGAATAAAATTTATTACAGAAGTTGAATCAGATTTTCAAAATTTTAAGAAGCTTGGATTTGAGCTAGTTGGAAAAATGGAAGGTACTCCAAAAACCCCAAGAAGTTTTCATATGAGAAATGTAAATTTTGAAGTAGAAAATAATAATCAGAAAGATATTATTTATGCTACAGAAAAAATAAATTATTATGATTCCATAGTACAAGAGCAAATAGATAAATTTAATAAAGAAAACAATATAAATAATTTACAAGAAAAAGATATGATTTTTGTAGCAATAGAAGATAGTGATTTTGCTGGAGGTATACAAATTAACATAACTGAAGATTCAATGTACATAAATAGACTTGTTGTTAATGAAGTATATAGAGGAAATCGAATTGGTACTAAGTTGATGAATATTATCGAAGAAAAAGCAAAGTCTCTAGGTGTTTATAGTATAAGTACAGGAACTGTAGAATTTCAAGCAAAAGAATTTTACGAAAAGCAAGGATATGAAGTAGTTATGATAAAAGAAAATGATCCAAAAGGATTTGATTCATATAAACTGACTAAGAAATTGTAAAATTATTAAAATATCAATGTGATAAAAACAAACGTTTTAATCAGCATGTTAATATGGTTTTAATGACAGCGTATAACCCTGTATTTGCACAAGGACGCTCTGGGGCATGAGAAGCCTCGGATAGTGAGCGCCACATCTTCTCGCTAACCGAGTCAGTCGACGCATTAGGCGTTCGCACGCTTACAGCCATGAGTGACTCCTTGTAAAGCTCTAAGACGTCGCAAACAAGAACCGTTATATGACATTGACTTATTCATATCAGGGTATTCCTTTGAGGTAAAAAAATATGCACACTTGATTAATATTACGCAGTTAATAAGAAATAACCGTACATTAAAAACTGAATAAGTAAAAATAATATTTCTTAAAAAATGTGATATATACTATAATATATTAAAGAGAGATGTTACTGACATGAGCGTGAACATCGACAATACCAAACATTATACTTAATAGCAATTTAAGCAAATATTAAATGTAATGGAGGAGATTTAATTTGAATGGTTTTATATTAGTACTACCTATAATATTTATACGTTATGGTTTACTAAGTTTTCTGAGTAAAGAGGTAGCCAGACGTGCTGCATTTTTTCCACCAACAGAAGGCAAAGAAAAGGTAGCTTATTGGATTTATCAAATAACAACGTTGTCTCTCATGATAAGTTTAGTTTTTTTGAAAATTAAACTTATTGATATTTTAAATTACATAGGATTAGGAATATATATTTTAGGCATGATTTTATATATTATATCAATTGTACAATTCGCTAAACCAAATCAAAATGGATTAAATATAAACGGATTATACAAAATTTCCCGCAATCCTATGTATGTAGCTTTCTTTTTGTATTTTCTAGGTTGTAGTATGTTAACGGGTTCATGGCTATTATTGGTTATACTTATTATATTTCAAATTTCTGTACATTATCTTATTTTATCTGAAGAACGATGGTGTATAAAAGAATTTGAAGAAGAGTATAAAAACTATATGAATCGAGTAAGACGCTATATATAATGCATAAGCTACTACATATAACAATATACTGCCGCACCCACTGGGAACGCTTCTTTTTGGGTGACGTGTGCGTCAATATAATGATAATTAATAGTGTCTAAGCATGATGATAAGCTATAAACGGAATTTAAATACATTTTGCAACACATTTACTGGAAGGAGAGACTAATCTTAGATACATACAGGAACTTCTAGGACATTCAAGTCCAAAAACTACAAAGATATGTACACATGTTACAAAAATAGTCTTTGAAATATACAAAGTCCATTGATAAAATGATGAAATAGGTGGAGTTCTACTACAGGAAGATTTCACGAACCAAAGTTCGGATAGGGGTGGCAAAGTTCTGATATATGTATTAAGTAAAATCAATGGGTATAGCCAAAGATTGTGCTTAAATCTTTGACAAAACCATCGTATCGTAAGGAGGTGCTCTATGAAAAAAAATCAAATTTTTTTATTGTTAACTATTATTATTTTATTTACAGGGGTTCTTTACATGGTATTTATTAATCAAGAGGTTAATGAGAAACATTATTCGTTGGAAGACCTTCAAACTATGTCAGATAAAGAGTTGTACCAACTATTTGTTGATTATGGTATGAGGGTTCATGAAGATTTTAAAGAAAATTTTTCAGAAGAAGAACGTGTTGATATCTTCAAAAAACAATTTGACCATATCATTGAAAAAGGACATCCTCGTGTCTTAAGTTTCACTGGACATAAGCACATGGGTGAAGATATTCAGCGAATTTATAATGAAATTATACAATAATATACCCACTGGGGACTGGTATTAAACTATTAACTATTTTAAAGGTAAATCAGGTGACAAAAAGGAGATTATTATGAAATTAAATGAATTAATAAAAAATTTTAGTATTAAAGATGAAAAAGATTTATTTAATTTTTTTAAAGAAAATAAATTTGAATGGGGTATGGTTATTGATGGCAAAAAAGAAAACAATATAGGACCCAAGACTTATTCAAAACATTGGACTTTGATAGATCCAGAAAAAATTATTGAAGATAAAATAGCTATATGTTGGGATTATGCAAATTTAGAAAAGAGTATATTTGATAAATTGGGGTTAAGAAGTAATATTTATTACTTAGTTTTTGATGATGATATAGAGAATAACCCTTCACATTGTTTTACCATACTTGAAAGAGAAAATAATGTAGTTCTATTTGAATATTCATTTAGGCAAAATGCCAATATATATGTAGAAAAACATATTGAAGATATATTTAAAATGATAATAAATTGGTGCTATAATAATTTTGATTATCTAAGAGATAAAGATGTTACTGTTTATAAATTTACGGATATTTTTCAAAAAGACATTGATGCAAAAGAACTATTAAATTTGGCAAAAAATCAGGAAATCGTATTTGTAAAAAGCTTTAATGACAGAAATAATTTAAACACCTACTAGGGACAGTCCTTTTTGGGTGACGCGTGTGTCAATATAATGATAATTAATAGTATCCAAGCATGATGATAACTCATACACTGGATTTAAAAACATTTTTGCAACACATTTAGTAGAATGAAGAACTGATCTTAGATACATACAGAAATTTCTAGGGCATTTAAGTCCAAAGACTACGCAGATATATACACATGTTATAAGAAATAGTCTTAGAAATATACAAAGTCCGTTGGATAAAATGATGAATTAGGTGGAGTTCTACTATAGGTAGATTTCACGAACTTTGTTTCGCGAAAGCAAGAGTTAGTTGAAATTGTTATATATCGAAGATGATAATTGTATTATCGTGGTATTCCACATAAAAGGTTTATAGTTGTATTTGGATAGCAAAACAATTTAAGGAGGATAAAAAATGGGTTCTAAACTAGTTAAATTTGATATACTAACTTTTGCAAAAGCAAGAGTAATAGGAAAGAAAGTTGTTCAAAAATTAGATATAGGGATTGATGATAGTACTATACAAGATTTGTGGGCAGGTATGACTGATGATGGTAGCCTAGACTTCTTATTTACTTTACCTGAACGATCTACGAAAACTCCTGATAGAGTAGGATGGATGGGCGATTTTAAACCAGGAGATGAAGAATATACTTACCTTGCAGGTGTATTGGTAAATCACAACACTCCTGTCCCAGAAGGATATGAATATAGGGATATTGCAAATTGTGAAATGGCTATTGGGTGGATACAAAGAACTGAAGATGACAATGGTGGAGATATACACGTAAACGCTTCTGAACATATTTCAAAAGCTATACAAGAGAATGGATATGAATATGACAGTACACATGGTTTTTTTGAGATGGAATACTATTCTTATGAGAGATTTAATGTTCCTGAAGAAAGAGGGGGAAATGTAATCTTAGATTTTTATACACCATGTAAAAAGCAGATTAAATAAGATAATTCGAATTCATACTGGTCTCTTTGGGCGGATATTTAACCAAAAGGTTCCTGAATATATGGTAATACATTTTCGGCTAAATAGTCACAACATCAGCTAACAATGTATTTCCGTTCGTTGGGAGGAAATATGGAACCGTTATATGACATGTTTACAATCTTTTGAGATTTAAAAGATTTATAAGCCATATTTAGTTGGCTATGTAGAGAAAGATTTGAGAAGTTATTCATCTATAGGTAGTGAGAGGAGATGTTAAGTGCATAATGAATTATAAGGACTACGAAAGGAAAAAAGCAGGAAATTATTTAAGTGTGGGGATTTTTGGAAAACAATTTGCCTTTGAAATCTTAACTGGATTTTGTGATACCCCAGAGTACTATCCAATTTCAAAAGAGGAATATGATTCATTTGATGAATGGAAAGAGGATGTAAGTAAAATGCCTGAAATAAAAAATAGAAAAATATTATGTAGTGGTTATAGAGTTTTGTAAAGATATTGTTTTTTTACGAAAAGGGGATAAGTTTATGAAGTTAAAGCCAAAATATGCTGAGGATATAATCGTATTGGTTAAGTATAATAATAAATATAGTTGGTACATAACGGATAAAGAAGTATGGTTTTTGGATTTGAGAAAACTTGTACTAGCTTATATTAGTAAAGGATATGCAGTTCCGAATGAAGAAGATTTTTCTGATCGTTTTAACATAGATATAGTAAATGAAAGCAATGCAGATGAGTTTTTACTTAAGTTGGATGATAATAAAATAACAACTGAGTTATTAAGAAAACAGGTGGAAAACATAGGGGAGAATGAGTTAATTAACTATATACCATCTCTATATATTGATTTTGATATGAAATTGCTGTTATCATATTTTCCAGAACCAGTATCATATGAAAATTATATTCCAGATAATTGGACTGGTAGGTACGAGAATTTTTTGAATATGATTGATGAAAAGTATAGATTTTGGGTTGTAGATGGCGTGAATATTTTTAATAAAGTATGACTTGACTGTTTATTATCTAAAAGATGTCATACCCACTGAGGACGGTTCTTTTTGGGTGATACGTATGTCAATATAATAATAATTAATAGTGTCCAAGCATGATACATACAGGAATTTTTAGGGCATTCAAGTCCAAAGACTACGCAGATATAATACACATGCTACATGAAATAGTCTTAGAAATATACAAAGTCCATTGGATAAAATGATGAAGTAGGTGGAGTTCTTAAGTATTGTTCAATGGATCAGGAACGTTAGGAACACGAATAAATTATACAAGTTAAGCACTAGAGGATTAAAATCCAGATTATTTATTTAACTCAAGGGGGAAGCGATGAGACATAAAAAAATTATTAAGAAAGGTTCTATGGTACTTGTGGTATTTTTAATGATTTCAATATTGATTGGTATTTTATTAGCGTACATTCCTTCAAGAATGACTAAAAAGCATACCAATGAAATAGTAGAATTATTTTTAAATGATATGAATTATGATTTATTAGATTTTAATAATAAATATGGTAATAAAATAAGAGATATTGAACTTTCATCCAGATATGGGCATAAAATACCTGTCAAATATATTTTTAGTGATAATTCTTTTGACAATTCTACAATAGTTTTAGTGCATTGGCATGAAACGAATCATACTGCAATGATTCCACTGGCAGAAATGTTCTTGGCGAATGGGTATAATGTTGTTCTTTATGATCAGAGGGCTCATGGAGAGAATACTGCTAAAACAGTTACATTTGGATATTATGAAAAAGATGATCTAGAAGATGTAATTGAATATATTGAAAGTCAAATGTCAAAAGAAAATATAATAGGTGTATTAGGACAATCTATGGGGGCTGCTACTATTGGTTATTATTTAGGTAGTTTTCATGCTTCACAGCATCTTGATTTTGCAATTATGGATAGTTCTTTCGGTAGTATGTATTCAGAAATAAAGTGGAATATTGAAATGGGGACAAAAGTTCAACTTCCTACAACATATTTTTTAAAGTTGGGTAGTATGGCAAACCTCATATTATTTGGGTATACATATGAGGAAGTTAGTATTTTGGAGGCTATGAAAAATAATATGGTACCCACTCTGATATTACACAGTAAAACGGATATGGTATGCCCTTATTATATGGGGAAAGATTTACATAATGCTATACCACATAATGAAAAAAGAATGATTACATTTGAGAATTCTAACCATGTTGAAGCTTTTTTTAATGAATCTGAGAGATATAAAGAAGAAGTGTTGGATTTTATATCTTATTATACTGAATAATAATTAGACAAAAAGGAGTAAGATAAAATGAATGAATTCATGAAAGAATGGTTTAGTTGGTTTGAGGAAGGGATTGAATTATTAGATGAAGCGCAAGTATCTGTGTTTTTTTCTAAATGTGCTGAAAACTGTGTTAATCGAGGTGTTTTAGGTATGTATAGAGAATTTTACTCAGAATGTGGAAATGACCTTGATATTTTTTTTGAAAGTCTGTCTGATAAAAATTATGGAAGTGGTTATGTTATTGAACCACAAAATACGTATGAACTGGTGTTTTCAGAGTGTACATGTGAATTAAATAAGCTTGGATATGTTAGCTCAGACTGTATTTGTGAATGTTCACGCCAAAGTATATTACATATTATGCAATCATTAAAAAATGACGCAGTTTTTGAGGTAGATAAGTTATCAACTATATTGGGTGGTAATAGTGAGTGTAGATTTCGAATTAAAATAAAGTAACCTGGTGTAGTTGTTGGAGAAGAGTCTAAACACCCACTAGGGGCGGTTCTTTTTGGGTGACGTGTATGCCTATATAATGATAATTAATAGTGTTTAAGAATAATGATAAGCCATATACAGGACTTATAGACACTTTTGTAGCACATTTACTAGAAGAATATGCTAATCTTAGATAGATGCAAGATTTTCTAGGGCATTAAGTCCAAAAACTAAGGAGATATATCACATGTTACAAAAAATAGTCTTGAAAATATAAAAATCTATTTGACAAAATGATGAGGTAGGAGGAGTTCTACTATAGGAAAGTTTCACGAACCAAAGTTCGTAAATTCTTCTAATAGTATTCACGAACTTTGTGGATGTAAGAGTTATTGGAAATGATGATATCGGGGCTATTTATTTAAGTATTGTTTAATGAAGAGTAAAAAGTTATGTAATTGCATAATATTACCATAAAAATATTATGGGGACATGGAGGAAACAAATGTATGGAAAATATTATATATAGAAAATTAACAGTAGAAGAGTGTGAGTGTATAAATGGAATGAATCCATCTCAATATATTGAAAAAGCATGGAGAGAAGTGGATGGGAAACGGCAATTAGTTGAAATTAATTACCAAGATTCAGATTGGCCAAATGGATATGAACATCATTACAACAATTTGAAAGGAACTATTTTAAATGGAGGTAGCGCAATTGGTGCTTTTGATAGCAATAATAGATTGTTAGGCTTTGCATCCATAAATCGTGAGTTCTTTGGTGAAAAGTATAATTACGTTTTATTAGACCAACTTTTTATCACATTGGAATATAGAGGTGAAGGATTAGGTAAAAAATTATTCATGCTTTCTACAGATGTAGCAAGAGAGTGGAAAGCAGATAAAATTTATATTTGTGCTGGGTCGGCTGAAGAAACAAGTGCTTTTTATTTTGCGATAGGCTGTAAAGAGGCAGTGGAAATAAATAAAGAGTTATATGAAAGTGATCCAAGAGACTATCAATTAGAATTTTCGCTATAATGTTCTATTATGAATATTAGTACATTGGATTAATACACAATTTATATTACGTGAAGGATTATAGGAGGTAGTAGTGTCATAATATATTTCCGTTAACTGCGCACATCCCTTCACCGGGTGCGAGCAACCACCTACGAAGAAAGTCTCTGCGGTTCCGGTTCAGAGACGTAGGAAATACGAAGCGTTAGAGGACACCTTAATATCGGAGATGGAGTTTGGGGTCTTTTTTGTACTTCTTTTATAGTGCAAAATAATAATTAAAATGAGGGATAAAATTATGGTGGATAAAATATTTAGTGTGTTTCCAGAAATCAGTACAGAAAGGTTAAAATTGAGAGAGATAAAGCAGGAGGATGCAAAAAGTAATCTACTATTTTTTTATAATAAATGAATTTAATTATCAAGCACAAATATCTAATTTAATTTGGGGGGATTATTATGTTTAGAAGTGTTTTTGAAACAAACGGTATAAACAATATGATGAAAATAGATGATGACATTATTTATGTTTGTTCGGATAAAAACATCATACAAGTGGATAAAAACACTAATAAAGTTATGGCTTCAAAAGAAGTGTTTCCTAAGAACGGAAAGTCAAGAGATTTTATTATTGATGGTAAATTTATGTTTTTTAGGGAGTTTTGCACCTGTTATAAGATTGATACTGATAGTCTGACAATTGTTAATGAATGGCAACTTGGTAATGACTTGACCTCCGATATATGTGGTATTTGTTCTGATGATAGCAATCTTTATGCAGGAATAAGAAATGGTCCATTAGCAGTCATCAATAAAGAAACAAACCAGGTGAAATACTATAATGTTTCTGATAGCAGTATATGGACAATAAAAGCAGAAGATTTCATATATGCAGGAAATGTAAATGGTGAATTGTTAAAAGTTGATAAAACATCTTTTAAGTTAGTTCAACATACGAAAATACATAAGAAGAATTTAAAGAGCATGATAGTCAAAAAAAACAATATATATACCGCATCACAAGATTTATCAATTGTAATTATAGATAAAGAAACTCTTAACAGTATTGACAGATATAAAAACTGTCATAAAAAAATGTTCTACCTAGTAGGAATATGGAATGATTACATTTTTACAGCAAGTGTTCCATGTGGAGAGATGAAAATTTGGGATACAGCTAATCATTCTTTGTATAGAACAATAGAAAAAGCAAGTTGGAATATGACTATAAATGATGATAATCTTTATTTTATGGATGGTGGTACAATATTATTTGTTGAAATAAATAAATTGTAAGGAGAGCTTGTTAATAGTAGACACCCACTGGGGACGGTTCTTTTTGGGTGACGTGTGCGTCTATATAATGATAATTAATAATGTTTAAACATGATGATAAGCCGTACACAAGACTTAAAGACATTTTTGTAACACATTTACTGGAAGAAGGGACTGTTTTAGATACGTACAGGAGTTTCTAGGCCATTCAAGTCCAAAGACTACGGAATTATATCACACGTTGCAAAAAATAGTCTTAGAAATATACAAAGTCTATTGGATAAAATGATTAAGTAGATGAGGTTCTACTACAGGAAGATTTCACGAACCAAAATTCGTAAATCCTACTAATATTAGTAGCATTCACGAACTTTGGTTCGTGAATGCAAGAGTTATACGAAAGACCTTACTAATTTTTTTGGTCATTTGATGCATATCAACTTGAAATAGGATAGCCACCACTATTAATCTTGAAAAAGTCATGGAATTATTAGGATATACGTTCTAGGTAATATTGAATTACTTAGATTATATTTAATCTATATTATGAATAATGGAGGGATAACTATGATAGTTCAACAGTTATATTTGAATGAAAGCTGTTGTGAAGCCATCGAGATTTATGAGAAAGCATTTAATACAAAGTTAGATTCAATTCTATATGATTCAGAAAAAGAACCTAAGAAATTTGTAATTCATGCAGAAATGCACATTCATGGCCAAAGAGTAATGTTAAGTGATTGGGGTGGCAACAAAAATCTATCTGTTGATTCAGCTTTACAAATTGTTGTTATTTTCGATAATGAAAATGAACTAAAAGAAGCTTATGAGATTATGAAAACTGGAAGTCAAACGATAATTCCGATGGCACCAACTTTTTATAGTACCTGTCTAGTCGATTTTCTGGATAAGTTTGGAGTTAGATGGTGTTTTATGATATAGCTATAGACACCCACTGGGGACTATAGACACCCACTGGGGACGGTTCTTTTTGGGTGACGTGTGCGTCTATATAATGATAATTAATAGTGTCCAAGCATGATGATAAGTCATGCAAAGGATTAAAAATATTTTTGCAACACATTTAGTAGAATGAAGAACTGATCTTAGATACATACAGGAATTTCTAGGGCATTCAAGTTCAAAGACTAAGGATAATATATATCTTGCAAAAATAGTTTTAGGAATATACAAAGTTATTGGATAAAATGATTAAGTAGGTGGAGTTCTACTACAGGAAGATTTCACGAACCAAAATTCGTAAATCCTTCTAATATTAGTGGTATTCACGAACTTTGGTTCGTGAATGTAGGAGTTAGACGAAATACATATTTTAAATACATTAATGAATTTAAAAAGCTTTGAATAATGTAAATAAGAATAATTGTTATTATTAATATTTTCTATTTTAATAAAGGATGTGATTTTGTGGGAAGTTTATCATATGTACTTATTGCAATAATCATAAGTTTTGTATTTTTAATTGCAAAAAAAGAAAATGAAGAAGTTATTCAAAATATCACAGGTGATTCTTTTATAATACGCCTTCCTAAAGTTTATATCTGGATAGGAGCCATATGTGCATTATTTTTCACAGTTTTTTTTGTCTTAATGCTTATTTTCCCTAATGATACAGCTGAAATATGGGTAGGGGTTGTTTTTATAACTTTCATACTTTTAGGATTGTTTTTAGTTTATACATCGATTAAGTGGCAAGTCCATGTTTATAAGAATTATATTATATATAGAACTGTTTTTGGTCGAGAATATGAGTTTAAATATACAGAAATAAAGCATGTAAAATTGACTCAAAATTCATTGAAAATAAAGACAGATAAAAAAACTTTTTCTATTGATTCACAGGCAATAGGTAAAGAGTTGATTCTGCAAAGATTTAATGAGAATAACGTCATAGTAAAATGATATAGTGATATAAATTTACTTGAATTATTATTTCTAAATTTTCACCCACTGCGGACGGTTCTTTTTGGGTGACGTGTGCGTCTATATAATGATAATTAATAATGTTTAAACATGGTGATAAGCCGTACACAAGACTTAAACATTTTTGTAACACATTTACTGGAAGAAGGGACTGTTTTAGATACGTACAGGAATTTTTTGGGCATTCAAGTCCAAAGACTACGGAGTTATATACACACGTTGTAAAAATAGTCTTAGAAACATACAAAGTCCATTTGATAATTTGATGAAGTAGGAGGAGTTCTACTATAGGAAGGTTTCACGAACCAAAGTTCGTAAATTCTTCTAATATTAGTAGCATTCACGAACTTTAGTTCGGAATGCAAGAGTTATATGACATAAATTCTTTCTGAGTAGATAAAGTTTATGTATTGGTTACAGTCAAACTATAGATATGGGAGATAGAACATGAATGATTCATATTGGAATGTTAAGTTAGAGTTTTTAAAAGCAATTCGCAGTGGATGGTGCAATGATGATTACATTGAATTTCTTGTAGACAAAGTATGGAAGATTGATAAACCTGTAAAGATAATTGATTTTGGTTGTGGTTTTGGTTATATGGGTATATTGCTTTTACCAATTTTACCAGAGGGTAGTACATATACAGGAATTGATATTAGCGATACATTATTGAATGACGCACGAAATATTTTTACTGAACTCAAGTATGATGCTAATTTTGTTAAGTGTGATTTGAATGAGTTTTTACCAGAAGAAAGGTACGATATAGCGATTTCACAAGCAGTCCTACGACATATTCCTAATGCAAAAAATATTCTCAATAAAATGATACATTCAGTCATAAAAGGTGGTATGGTCATCTGTATGGAAGGTGATTTAGAGATTGAAAAGACCGTCCAATATTTTAGCGATTTTGATTACATTGGTACTGGAATGATACCCCTATATAGAAAGATATATAGAAGCGAATTGAATCAAGGCGGTAGAGATTATAGAGTTGGTATAAAGATACCAATATATATGCAAGAACTAGGTTTGAAGAATGTAGATGTTCGTCTTAATGACAGAGTGAAATTTATCAATCCTTATGGTGATAGTGCTAAACATAATAAGGAATATGACGAAATAACAACAGCATGGGACTGGAATAAAAGATTATCATATGAGGATAAAGAAAAAATGATGAAGACTCTTGTTGACAGAGGTCTTACAAAAGGAGAAGCTAAAATTTTTACTGATAGTCATGCGAGTATATGTGACCATGTATTAGATAATAAAGATACAGTGTATATATTAAAGCCGTCGTGTACACTTATATCGTAGGGGATCAAATAGCGATTGTAATGGGGACAGTTTTGGTTTGGGTGACGCTCGTGTCTATATAATGACAATCAAGGAATCGCTAGGGACGGTTCCTTTTGATTTCTTTTGGCATTATACCGGGGTGCTATAGGAATATCAACAAGTAAACGGATATATGGTACATGTAATGAAAGAAATCAAATAAAGACGAAATTAAAGTTTATCCTCATTTTAATATATTACTTAACCTTTGCAGTAGTTAAATCACTTCATTTTTTCTTGCACAGAAAAAGAAGGACGTATAGTTAACTGTTTACTGTTATGGTAAATAAGAGTACAATGTTATTGAGGATTGTTTTATAATATTTTTTATTTTATGTTAGATGAATTGAATGTAGGGATTTTAGTTGTTTGAGTTTTGAAATTGCGCGATATAAAGGGTCATTGGATAAAATGCTGAATTAGAGAGTTCTACTACAGGAAGATTTCACGAACCAAAGTTCGTATATTTTTCTAATATTAGTACTCACATACTTTGGTTCGTGAATGCAAGAGTTACCCGAAATTATTTTGAATTGGGGGTAGAAATTATGAAGAAGTTCATTGGTGTAATTTTTATTGTAATATTACTTACAGGATGTTCAAACGAACTAGAATTAAAATACATTAAATTGAGTTTTGATTACGATAAACTAGTAATTAAACATAAAGAATTAAAAGAAACCTTGAAATCTATTGAATCTGATAATAATGCACTTAATTTAAAAATTGTTCAGAAGGATAAAGATTTATTATCATTAGAGAAAGAACTAGAAGTTTATAAGCAAGAATATGATAAATTAATTAAGAAAAGCCAAAAAGAAATTGCTCTAATTAATTCTGTTGAAAATACATGTGATAATAGAAATATTGTTTTTGGGTGTGATGATATATTGATAGGTGTACCTGAAGAATTTTTTTATAACTGTTTTTATAGAAACATATTTGATAATGAAGACTATATTAAGGTTGAAGATTATGATAAATTCAAAAATGGTTTTAGTCCTAAATTCATGCAAAAAGTCGAAGAATCAAAGAAATTTGATGATATAAAACAATTATTTAATAAAGAATATTCAATTTATAATGATAATAAATTTATTTGTAAAATAAATGGTAGGTTATCAATTAATGATAGATATGAACCAATACTAGTTTTTGATAATCCTAATTTAGAAGGTTTTTATATTTCTGGTGACTATAATCATATTCCAAGAAAAGTTAATACGATATTAGATGTTACTTCACAAGATACTGAAAAGCATATTTTAACAGAAAATCCTAAAATAATTGAGAAATTTTACAAATTAGGAAAAAATATAGTTCCAAATAATATGGATATAGTTATAACTCAGATTATTGAATGTGATTTGAATGGAGATGGTAAATTAGAAAAGATAGTTAATTATAGCAATGCATATAAAGACTATAATCATATATGTGATTTTTGGAGTGACATTAATTATAGTAAATATTATACAATAACAACATTGTTCGACGATAATTACCAACTAATTGATTATATACATAATATAATTAATATTGAAGATGTTAAGGAGTATGGAAAGTTGTTTTCACAGATTATTTATATTATTGATATTGATAATGATAATAAAATGGAAATAATATCAAAACAGTCTGGTTGGGGAGGAACGACTTATTTTATTGATAATTTAAATATGAATGATAGAAAAATAGAAGGAGAAATTTATTATAAGGGATATTATGATTAATAGGAAATAGTGATATCGGAGCTGTTCTTTAGGGATTATTTTTAAAAGACCAGATATGCACAATTGTTTAAAATTACGTACTAAAAAAGAATAAGCTAAACAAAAACTTAAAACATTAATGATAAATGAGGTGTAAACAATGATAAAACGAGTTAAAAAACTTGAGGAAGTAATTGATTTTGCATGGGAATTAAGTCAGGATGATTTGCATGCTAGTTATGCAAGAATGGAATCAATGAAAGAAGTTAAAAGAGAGATCGAAAGAGCTATTCGTGAAGAAAATTATAATATAGTAGCTTCCTATCATGAAAATGTATTATGTGGAGTTTGTATTTATTATTGGATATGTGATGAAAAATATGCTCAAACAAGAGCATTTTTATTAAGAGGAGATCATGACCAAATTGCAGAAGAATTCATTAGTCATATACGTAATCAATTAGCTGGATATGAACTATTAATAGGTGTACCTTTTACTAATAAAAATGCAAATCAATATTTTAAGAAAAAGAATATTGAATGTATCGAAGCTAGTATTGTTACAAAATTGTATAATTTAGAATACAATATAAATCAAAAAATAAATCAAAAACATGAGTGTGTAGAAAAAATTACTGAAAGTGATTTTGCAGAATATGCTATATTTCATGACAAATATTCATTAGGAATGTATTATAATAGTAAAAATTTACGAAAGGATATGGAGCGTTTTAGAATATTTGTTTTCAGGCAGGATGAAGCGATTCATGGAAGCATTTTCGTTAAGATTGTCAGGGATACAGCAGAGGTTGTTGGCTTATTTGTTGATAAAGAATATGAAAATAAGGGTATTGGAAGTATTTTAATTAATGATATGTTAATGCAATTATACAATGAATTTGGTGCAATAAAGGAAATTGCATATTTTATTGAAGAAGATTGTACTGATGAATTAAATTCAGTTTTGGCTGCTGGTTTTGAGATTAAAGATAAATATAGATGTTATAGATGTACACTTTAATTTGAGTAAGTAATGATAGAAATAGATATTGGACAAGAGTCGATTAATAATGGTTTATAACAACTATAAATCATATGGAAAACGAACAAAAGGAGAAATTATAATGAATAACAAATCAAATGTTTGGAATATTATCAGTTGGATATTTGGCATAGCTATTTTTGCAATTGGTGTATTGAATGTGTTTTTGGTGCACTTCGTTCCAGGAATTTTTTACATTTTTCTTTCTTTCGTTTATTTTCCACAGTCAAATGCCATTCTCAAGAAAAGGTTAGGTTTCTCTATTCACCTCTTAACAAAAATCATTCTAGGATTTATTATTCTCTGGGTAACGTTAGGTGTGGGTGACCTTGCTGAAATGCTTGGACTCTAAAAATCATTATAAATTATTAGGGATAGTTCCTAACAAAATTGAAGAAACAGAACAATCAGTTTTATAGCTAATACAAAATGTTTTTAATTAAAAGTAAAAGGAATAGTGAATTTGAAATTTAGTAGAAAGCATATAAAGGAAGGTAATAATGTGAAAAATAGTAGATTTATAGTGCCAATTTTAACGAATATAATAATAAATGAATTCAATCATAACATAAGTGAATCAGATATTAATGTTATTGAAGGTGGATACCAAAATTTTATATATTCTTATATTTATAAAGATAAAGCTTATATTGTTCGAGTTTCAAATTCTATAGTAAGAAAAAAGGAAATGATAGAATGTGAATTAGAATGGATACAGTATCTATACAATAACAATATAAGTGTTTCAACTCCAATTTTATCAAGATACGGAAATTACATAAAGGAAATCAAGTTAAATGATTTCTATGGATTTATTGTTGTTTTTAATAAAGCTAAAGGGATTAAATTGAATTATAAAGAATATCTTAATAATACTTTTATATTTGAGCAAATGGGCAAAATTATGGGAAGTATTCATAAAACAACAAAAAAATTTATTCCTAAAAAAAATAAAAGAAATGATTATATAGATAATAGCTACATTAAAAAGATTGAAAATATTGCATCTATTAGTGAAATAGATTTAATCAGTGTAAAAAAAGAATTAATGAATGTTTTAAAAACATTGAGTAAAGATATTGATAATTATGGTCTTATTCATGGAGATTTTAATATTGGAAATTTTACTGTTGATAATGGTAGCATAACTGTTTTTGATTTTGATGAATGTCAATATAGCTGGTACATAGAAGATATTGCTATTGCACTCTACTATACAATTTATCCATTTGGAGATGATGACATAGTAAAGCGAAATCAAAAGGCAGAAGAATTTATGAATCATTTTTTACATGGATATCTTCAAGAAAACATTATTAGTGTTAAAGAGTTTAAACTTATACCATATTTTTTAAGATTAAGAGAATTGATTGTTTTCTTAGGATGTTTAAAAAGATGGAATTTCAATAACCTTTCACAGTGGCAAAAAGATTTTTATAATCAAAGTAAAAAACGACTTCAAAATGGTATATCTATAATAGATGAGGATGTAATTTTAAGTATCCAAAACGTTTAGCTTAAAGGTAGAGATGATTTTAGGACAACCACTGGGGATGATTCAGGAGGATTAATATGTATAAAGAGATATTGTTATTAGCGGCACTTGTTATTTTTGGAATTATAATAATCATAGAAACAATGGTAAAGATAAAAAAAATCAAATACAAATCATTTTCATTTCGTATATTATATTTGCTTGGAGTATACATACCAATGAGTGCTGTAGTAATAATATATTCTCATATTTATACTGATACAGTACTAGATAATATTCGCGTATTAGGCTCAGCTTTATTAACAGTTCTTGTTATATATTTATATGTTAAAAAAATAAATGAAAAAAAGTATAATTGGTTGATATTTTCTATTGTTATATTCGTGGTATATGGATGTTATATTTTTGCTTGTAAGTATTTATTATGTCAAAATAATACTGCATTTTTATCGGGAGCTTGGGCAGGTGCTTTTGTAAGTATAGGTAAAAATATTAAAAACAAGAGAAAGTTAATTGTTAGCGGTATATTATCAATTTTAATAGTTTTAGTGATATCATCAAAATTCAACACTGAATTATCACATATCAGTAAACCTATCAGATATACAATAACTAAAGTTGAGTCAGAAGGATATAAAATTACAGATAAGGATAATATAGTAATTTTGCAGGAAGATAAAAACAGATATAAACCAATAGAATTGTCAATTTTTAAAATTGAAAGCGGTTATAAACTTAGTCGTATAATAAAAGTAGAATATTATAAAAGTCAAACTAAGATATTAAGTGTAGATGATGATTAATGGTTATTCATTAGGACAGTTAAGATTTGGGTGACGCGTGTATTGATATAATGAAAATTAATAGTGTCTAAGCATGATGATAAGCCACAGATAGAACTTAAAGACATTTTTAACAACACATTTATTGGAAGGAAGACTGATCTTCCGATATATACAGGAACTTCTAGGGCATTCCAGTCCAAAAACTACGGAGTTATATACACATGTTACAAATAATAGTCTTAGAAATAAATATACAAAGTCTATTGGATATGATGAAGTAGGAGGAGTTCTACTATACTAAGAATTTACGAACTTTGGTTCGTGAATGCAAGAGTTAGAGGACAGTGAATTGAAAATCAGATATGAGATGAAGGATTGTGAGGTGAAAAAATGGATATTATAAAGTTCATTGAAGAAGAAGTAGAAGATAAATGCAAGGGTGAAAATAATGTTTTTGGATATGGAATATGGAGTCATCATATTGTAATTGTTGTTAAATATGCAAAACTTCTTGCTAAGGAAATTGAAGCAGATGTTGAGATCGTGGAAATAGCATCACTATTACATGATTATGCAGGTATAAAGGACTATTCTAAGCATGAAGAACATCATATATATGGTTCTATAGAAGCTGAAAGAATGTTGAAAAAACTTGATTATCCTAATGATAAAATTGAAAAGGTAAAAGATTGTATTGTTTCACATAGAGGAAGTATTCAAAAAGAAAAAAATTCAAAAGAAGCTATTTGTGTTGCTAATGCAGACGCAATGGCACACATAGAAAATATACCTTCATTATTATATTTTGCTTATTGCAAAAAAGGTTTAGGAATTGATGAAGGTGCGGAATGGGTGAGTAAGAAAATAAAAAGAAGTTGGAACAAGCTAAGTGATGAAGGAAAAACGCTAATATATGATAAATACAAAAATGCACAAAAAATGTTAAATATAGCTCTAAAGTGATAGTTGTTTCACCATCATCTAATAATGTATTCCTACAAGGGTGTAGAAGAAAGTTTTTAAGGTCAAATCCATTACTATATACAGGAATTTACAGGACATTCAAGTTCCAAGACTAAGAAGATATATACACATGTTACAAAAATAATCTTAGAAATATACAAAGTCCATTGGATAAAATAATGAAGTAGGTGGAGTTCTACTACAGGAAGATTTTACGAACCAAAGTTCGTGAATGCAAGAGTTATGTGAAATACTTTGTATTTAAAAGGGGTGGAATATGGATTTTGGGATTCTTATTTGTATAATTATAGTAGTAATTATAGTTATAGAGATATTTTTAAGGACTAGAAGAATAGCAAAAAATTCCAGAGAGTATAAAATAATTAGTTCTATTGAAATTAATATACCAGTATTACTTTTGTTAATTAATTATTTTTACTTTCAAACAGATGTATTTTGGGAGTGGACATTAATCTCAATATTGTGTGTGATTTTAGTACTAATTGGAGAATTATCTTTTACATTATTAGAAAAGATAAAATATAATTATTTTGTATTGCCTATAGAATTTACTATTATTACAATAATTTATATTCTTATATTACGTTATGTTTTGAGCTATATTCCAGAGAGTATATTATTTGGGATATGTGGAGCTTTCACTGGTTCAACTATGTATAAAATTAAAATAAATAAATCTAAAGTAAGATTAAGTGGGATTATAACTATGATTATAATGCTATTATTTTTGGGTAATTTCGAAGCTGATAAACAAATAAAACCTATTAGAAAAGTTAGTGAATATGCACAGTCATTAGGTTACTTTAATACGAACGAAGAAATGCATTATTATATGGACTATAATGGTCATAATAATCCAATACATATTGTATTATTTAATTTTAACGAAGACAAAAAAATCATAGCAAATGAATTTGATTATTTTAAAGATGAAGTTATAGAAATAAATAAAAACTAGTTGGTAAACTAGCGTACTTCACATAACAAAATGTTTCTGTTCGCAACGCACATTCCTTCAACAGGTGCAAGCACTGCCTACGAAGAAGGGTTCTGAGGGTTCGGTTCAGAAACGTTAGAAACAAGGTGCGTTAGACGAAATCATTTAAACTTTTTTATTGAAATATTTTCAAAAGACAATGAGGTGGAGAGATATGCTAGAGTTGAAAAATGGGAAAATAGATTTTATAAAACCTTTGCTAAATGTAGATAATAATCACTTTCCATTACTTAAATCAATATTATCTGGGAAGAAAAAAGGTAGAGTATATGTTAATAGCCTTGAAAAATTATCCGTAGCAGCTATTATAAGTGAAGACGGATGGTTTTATTTATTAGGTACTGAGAATGATGAACATTTTAATAACAATTTAGATAATTTTATTGTTCAAAAAACGATAAAACAAAAAAAGCCATTATTATGGTTTGGGATATCTCAAAGTTGGAAAAAAAGACTGGAAACTTATGAATTATTGAGAATAGGAGAGTTTCCTCGTGTTCAGTATGAGTTTAATTATGACAAATATATAATAAATTCATTTGCTATACCCACATATCTATTAGAGTCAATTAATAAGGAAAATGTCAATAAAGTTTTTGAATCCGATGAAGAAATAGAAGGATTTTGGGGAACAGAAGAAAACTTCATGAAATATGGCTTCGGATTTATTCTATTAGATAAAGGTAATATAGTGGGACATGTTTATAGTGCATCTGTTGAAGATGGTGAAGTGGAGATTGATATTCAAACAGATAAATCCTATAGAGGTAAGGGAGTAGCAACATACTTAGCATCATGTTTAATAAATGAGTGTATTAAAAGGGATTTAATACCAAAGTGGGATTGTGCAGTAAGTAATGAACCTTCAAAGAAGCTTGCCATAAAATTAGGATTTCAACAGATAAAAGAATATCCTCTTTGATTCATAACTTCTGAATAGGATAATATTTACATTGGATACCAAAACAAATTGAAATACCCAACGGGGCAATGTCATCAACCTAGTATTCAAAAGATTTACAATTGGATTAAGGTGTAAATATTAAAAAATTTTTAAAAATGTAATATTCGTTATAATACCAATTGTATAAATAAAGATAAAAGGAGGATTTCTAAATGAAAAAAATGAAAATAATATTATTGGTATTAAAACACTAGTATTAGGAGTGGATAATAAATGGCTATTCCAAAAGTTTTTGTTAGTTCAACATGTTATGATTTGAAATACATAAGAGAAAATATTAAATACTTTATTAAAACTATAGGCTATGAACATGTATTGAGTGAAGATGGAGAAATTTTCTACAATCCAAGTATGCACACACATGATGCTTGTTTAGCTGAAGTTCCTAACTGCCAAATCTTTATTTTAATTATAGGTGGGAGATTTGGAGGCAAATACAAAAACGAAGAATATTCAGTTACAAATGCAGAGTTTAAGGAAGCAGTTAAATTGCGAATTCCTATATTTACTCTAGTAGAACAATCTGTATATAGTGAACATCTCATATATTTAAAAAATAAAGAAAATGAACATGTAAATGAGAAAAAAATAGTTTACCCAAATGTAGATAATATAAAAATATTTGATTTTATAGATGAAGTAAGAAAAAATTCAGTTAATAATGCATTAGTTCCTTTTAAAGACTTCAATGATATTGAAGAGTATATGAAAAAACAGTTAGCTGGAATGATGTATTCGTTCCTTACTAAGCAAAATGAAGAAAAACGGATATCAGATACACTTAGTATGATAACAAATATGAATGAAAGAATTGAAATGCTCTCTAAGCAGATTTTACACTCTGTTGGAACTAAAGAAGCAAAAATTACAGCTGATTTATTTGAAAAAATGCTTGACTATAATTGTGTTAAAGATTTTATGGCATGGGGTATTAAACCTACAGTAAATTCAATTCTAAAGAATGAAACTTTCAAAAACTTCCTTGATTATTCTCAAATAGAGATTCATACAGCTGGTGATAAATATGGTGATAGTTATGGTGATAAATACTATATTGTAAATAGAGAAGGTAATATAATAATAAGTGGGGATGGAGCTGATGAGTTTGTTAAAAACACCAAAGCAGATTTCAATGAGATGCGTAATAAGCTAAAAAGCATGATAAATGAATCTGGAATAACAATTGAGAGCTTTTTGAGTAAGTCTTAAATTTTCACTTTACATGAAATCTGTATTTAACCCTTTAACGCTTAACGCGGACGTTTCCAATTTGGGTGACTTGTGTGTTTATATAATGACAATTAATAGTGTCTAAGCATGATGATAAGCCATATACAGAACTTAGAGACATTTTATTTGGTTTGGCTACGTAGGTTTTTTTAGAATATATAGGTAAAAACGATAATAGTTTTAATGGGGTGTATTAGTATGAAAAAGAGTTGTAAATGTTCGATATTGGCAGTGATATTATGTAATCTGATGATTTTAGTTTCTGTAACAACGTATGCAAACTCTGCGGAACCGCCATCGTTGGTAATACTCATTAATAATCCTCCAGATGATCTTTCAATTGTAATGATGTCTAATGAAAATCAACCAGAAGCTAAGGTTCGGAGAGTTGCATGGGAAGGTTATTTTGCTTTTTATTCGTCTGACATGCAGGTTAATGGTAATTATGTATTCAAAGTTACATCAAATGGTGAGAGCTTTGAATGTACGTTTAACGAACCTTTAAGAAGATATAATGAGGTGCTGACATTAGACATAGCTACTCAGGAACTTACGCGTGGTAAATACCCATTTCGCTCAGTACTTTTGGTGACAATACGGTTATTACTTACGATTTTGCTTGAAGGTCTTATTTTTTGGCTCTTTAGGTTCAGAAGAAAAAGGAGTTGGATTGTATTTATTAGCATCAATTTAATTACTCAGGGTATATTGAATATTTGGTTAAATAGTGAAACTTCCCTTATGCCAAGTTATTTGATATTGAGCTTAATTTTTGGCGAATTTTTTGTATTTTTGACCGAAATGGTTGTGTTCCCAATTTTAATTAACGAGCATAAAAAAAGGATTATAAGGATATATACTCTTGTAGCAAACATAATAAGTTTAATTGCTGGAGGGTACCTAATCTCACTTTTGCCGGTTTAGAGCAACTCCTACAGTTGAAGGAAAAGAGAAAATTTGCTAGGGTTTTTGCAAATCGTTAGGGACAGTTCTTTTTGATTTAGGGCAGTTGATTATTGTATAATTAAGGTGGATGTCATTAGAAAATATATATGAGTAACAATTAAAAGTGGCGTAAACCACTTTTATTTTGCAAAAAAATAAGGCTATATAGTTAAAGGTTTACTGTTATGGTAAATGAGAGTATAATATTGTTGGGGGTTATCTTATAATATTTTTATTTTATGTTAGTTGAATGGAATGTAGGGAATTTTATTATTTGAAATTTAAAACTAAGGAGATTCTTATGTTTTTTTTATTACCATTTCTTATGATTTATAATTTAATATTATATTTGTTGTCTGAAAGAATTTATAAAACTAGATATAAATTGTTAAACAAAAAACAAGTTTGTATGAGTTTGGATTTTATTACGTTCGGAAAAGGTATGATTGAGTATAAAAGAAGTAAACTCTTTAAAATAAAAGTACAATTATTTTTATTTGCATTTATATTTGTTTTAGATATTTTGAGTGTTTTTTTAAAATAAGCATCCACTGGGACAGTTTTGATTTGAATGAGTGTGTGTCAATATAATGATAATTAATAGTTTCTAAACATGAAGATAAGTCATACACAAGATATAAAGAGAGGATATTAATAATGGCATCACAAAATAGAAAAAAATCAAAAATATCAAAATTACTTAAAGTAGTGTATATTAGTATGTTTATAGCTTTGGGGTTTTACTCGGATTCCGTGATAATGATAAAAATTTTAAAGATATTTGCTATAACTATAACACCAATTATCGGTTGGATATTAATAAAGATATGTATTGTGTTTATTAATTCGATATTAGATAAGAAAAATAATTTATCCAATTTAATAAGAAATAAACAATTTACTGAAGCAAATAGAATAATAAACAAGAGGTATAATACATCAAATAGCAAAAAAAAGAAAGTTTATGATTTTTATAAGATTCTTATCAATTACTATCAAATTAAAGAAATGACTAGTACCACAACATATCAGCTAGAAGCAAACCTTACAGAAATCAAGCTATATATGGAAGATATAGATAACTGTGCAAAAGAAATTGAATTCAATTGCAATTTTATGGTAGCGGAAAGTTATTTATTACTATATGAGAAAAGAAAAAACCAAACAGATATTGAAAATTTTGAAATAGCATTAAAAAGAATTAATGACATAACTGCATCGTCACTTCAATATTTAGATTTTATTAGCTATAATAATTATACGATGTCAAGAATTAACTTGTTGTTTAAAGCAAATATTATAACCGATGAAGCTACTTATCTTGATGATATTTTAAAATTAATATCAGAATTAAAATTGAAAGCTAAAGCAAATAATCAAACGTTATTATTTATTACAAATATAGAATATTACATATCAAAAACGCATTTAAAGATTTATAAATTAAGATTTAATATATCTGAAATAAATATGGCAATAAGTAATATGGAAAATATAGAAACTAACTTAAATCATTTGAAATTTTATGAAAAAAAATATAAGAGTTATGGAGAATTAATGTTAATAAATTTATATCAACAGATAATTCAGGTAAGGAATATACCTGATATTCAAAATAAACTTAATAGAATGAAGAGAGGACAAGCATTAAATAAAAAAGAAAAAATTTTTGTAGAACAAATAAATAGTGTTCCATCTATTTCTTATCCAATAAATAATATTTATCTTAAGGGTAAATTATGTATTAAATCTAAAGCTATAACGATTTCATTAATAATAGCTATGATAGTTGCCTTTGCTTACTCAACTATACATTACTTTAAACCATCAATAAATATTAATAGTCCATATAGTGATTTATATAATATGGAATCATTCACAGTATTACCTGTACTTCATACCGATCCCCAATTATTTTTTGAAAATCTTTATATTAGTTCCTCTAACAATGGCATAGCAATGAAAAATAAACTGAGTGTAGAAGAATCATGTTTTTTTTCAACTTACCTAGATGATGAAGAACACATTGAATTAACATGTATGTTCGATTTAAATATGAACATCCAACAATTATTTTTAACTGTTAAAGAGGCAGATAAAAAGGATTGGAATGAAATAGTACCATATATAGCTTCATTAATACAAGCTGATAACATGCTAATGGATAGAGACGAAACTATTAGTCTTATTAATAAACTATCTAATGATTTAATTGTACCTACAACAGAATATGCGAATGATAGAGAGTATACCTTATTATGTAGAGATAATGTATTGAGTCTTATTATTTGTAATTCAAGGTTAAAAGATTATTTTGAATTTAAAAGTAAATATTAACACTCAAATAACTAGGGATGGTTTAGATTTGTGTGACGAATGTCCTGACGGTTCCTTTTAAATTAGAGTTTATTAACGATAGTAGTTGGGGTGCAAAGCTAAAATTTAGTTTAAATTAGAACATAGGTAAAGGAGGAATCTATTATGATTAATAAAAAACATAAAACTATTATTATTTGTTCTTTTTTGGTTATAGCAATATTAATAATATATTTAATTATAAATTTGAACTCAAAAAGTAATCAAGTTATTGAATACACATTACAAGTTGATAATTTAAAAAATGAAAATGTGAATACGAAAAGTAAATTAACAAAAGAAAATAGTATATTAAAAGATGAGGTAGAACAGTTAAAGAAAGAAAATAAGAAGCTATTAGATTTAGTTGATAAATATGAAAATGGGGCACCTAAACTTTTAGCAGAGATTAAAAATGCTTTTAAACAAAAAAAATATAGTGAAGTGAAATCATTATATGAAGTATTATTAAAGTATCACCCTGAAAAAGAAGAAACTAATAAAGCTAATGAAATTATTAAGCAGATAAAAGTTATTGAAGAAAAGGAAAAACAGAAAATTGAAGAGGAAGAAGAAAGAAAAAGAATTGAAGCTGAAAAAACAGCTAAAGAAAAAGCAAGAGGTATACTTAGAATATCTTCTGTTTATCCAAGTAAGCCTAATAGTGCAGGTGGTGTAGATTTATATATAAAAGGTCAAAACAAATCTAAAAAAGAAATAAAATATATATACTTCGATGTAGTAGCATATAATGCAGTTAAAGATAAAGTGTCTTGTGAGATTAGAGGGACAACAGTTTTCAGAGGTCAAGAAACAGGACCTATTAAAGCTGGTAAATGGTTTGGTACAAATACTTATTGGGAGTGTGCATGGTATAATAGTACTATAAAAAGTGTAACTATAGAAAAAATTGAAATAGATTATATGGATGGGACATCAATAGAATTAACAGGTAAAGATATAGGTTATATAATCTACTAATATTAGTAGTATTCACGAACTTTGGTTCGTGAAAGCAAGAGTTAGCTAAAATCAAACACTATTCTATAGAAAGGAAGTAAAAATATGAGAATAACAAAAGAATATTTGGACTCTTTGATTGAAAACGGAAGAAATATGCTGAAACCTGATTGGAACTTATGGAATCCTAAAAAGTCAGATGAGGGTTTGGGGATAGAGTTTCAAGGTTTAAAAAAGAGTTTAAATGATAAGAATATGAGAATAAAATTAGACCTAGAAGGGTTGAATCTAATTAGTAAGAAAACACTTTCTGAATGTATAGAAAGAAGGAAGAGTACGCGAGATTTTAGTAATAAATTCTTATCGTTTAAAGAACTATCATATTTAATATGGGAAACATGTGGAGTTAATGAACACAAGGATGGTTACTTGCATAGGACTATACCATCTGCGGGAGGAAAATATTGTTTAAATACATACATGTTTATTAATAGGGTAGAGGACATACAAGAAGGTTTGTATTTATATTTACCTGATAATAAGGAGTTAGTATTAATAGACTCAAAATCAAATTTAGTTGAAAAAATAGATAAAGCAATGTTTAATCAGATGTATAATAGTGCGATTACATTTATTTGGACAGCAATGCCATATAAAATGGAATATAGATATTATATTGTATCTCACAAGATGATTGCAATAGAAGCTGGACATGCATGTCAAAATCTATATTTAGCATCAGAAGCAATAAGTTGTGGGTGTTGTGCCATTTCAGCGTATAAACAAAGGACAATTGACAAAATAGTTAAAGTTGATGGTGATAATGAATTTGTAATATATATGGCTATTGTTGGAAAAGAAATATGATAATAATGAATGTTATGGCACGCATCCACTGTGGACATTTCTAATTTATGTGACGAGTATGTCGATATAACGATAATTAATAGCATCTAAGTATGATGATGTTCAAATCTAAAAACTACGGAGATATATACACATGTTACAAAGGATAGTCTTACAAATATACAAAGGCCATTGGATAAAATGATGAAGTAGGTGGAGTTCTACTAAGGAGAATTTTACGAACTTTGGCTCGTAAATGCAAGAGTTATGCGTAACTTTGAAGAAAGAGAGCGATTGAAAGAAGGTTTTAAATTGTTTTTTCTAATATGCATTGTAATATAGTGTTTACTGATTAAATAATAATAATATATCATAAAGGAGATATTCAATGAAAGGTGTATATACAGAAACAATCACAGATAAAAATCATATAAGTATGCTAAAAACAGTTTTGGGAACAATTAAACCTGGACTTGCAGGACAAATATATATTGAACGTTTTCACGATAATGGAGAAGGTGTTGATAGGACTTATAATGTTTATAAAATAACAGTAGATAAGCAGACATACATTCTAAAAAAGTCTGATGACAAAGAGATAGAAGTTTATGAAAATTTTCTTGCAGATAAAAACTTACCTGTGCCAAAACTGGAAGGATGGACTTGCGTTAATAATATAAAGTGGATATTAATTGAATATATTGCTGGAACGGATTTGCGAATGTTTAATAAAGACATGGCTTATGGATGTGCTGACAGTCTTTCTCGTATTTTTAATCAATACTGGCAGGAAGGTGACTTTAAAGAAAATAAGCTAGACAACCGTTTTGAAAGATACTGGACAAGAATAAATAAAAGGGGAGAATGTCTTAAAAACGAGTTAACATTAGCTTCCGCTTATCGTATTTTTTTAGACAGACAGTTAGTATGTCCGCGTACTTTATGTAATGGAGATTTTTTGCAGTGCAATGCAATAAAAAGTGATGAGGGCATTATTTTAATAAATTGGACTTTTGCAGGTATTATGCCATATTCGTTGGATGTTGCACGCTTAATAGCACATGGTTCAGAAAAGTTTTTTCCATTTCCATTTTATATGACGGATGAATATCGAACGATTTTCCTGAGAGATGTTTATGATAAATTGATATATAAACCTGATTACAAACAATTCATATGGGATGTAATACTTTCATGCCTAAATGAGTGTATTGAGTTTATAGAAAATGAATTGAACGATAAATCTATTGAAAGAGATGAATGTTTTACTTATTATTATAAAAATGCAGAGATTTTAGCTAATATTATATTGAAGGGTAAAGAGCAGTTAAGTATTTGATAGTTATAACACCTCTAGGGACGGTTCTGATTTTAGTGACAAGTGTTAATATAAAGATAATTAATAATGCCTAAGCATGATGATAAGCCATACACAGAACTTAAAGTGTAATAGAAATCATTTATATACTTGGAGGATGAGAAGGATGAAAAATAAACTTAAATTTGAGTATGTAGAAACGATAGAAGATATAGATTATTTTTGGAAGAAACGAAATGAATATATGCTGGAGGATATCATTCCTAATATTGAATATGGAGCTTCCCTAACCAAAGAAGGTATTGAATGGTTTTTTTCGGATAATTACAAAAATCACATTATGAATCTATATAAGCGTTCTATTGATCCGCTCTACATTATATTTTTTTATCAAGAAAATATTAATGTAGGATTTGTAGATTTTGTAATTTATAATTCTGAGGATGGGAAATGCTTTATTCTTGATTACTGTATTCATAAAGGATATAGAAATAATGGTTTTGGGAAAGAAGCATTTGAATTACTGGAGCAAGAAATTATTCGTAAAGGAGCAGTATATATTAATTTAAATGTGTCTAATCATCGCAACGAGAACTTCTGGAAAACTAACGGTTTTGGTAAAACTGAAATTAAAGATGATCATGAAAATTACATTTATAGAAAACAACTGAAAGTGTTGGATTAAAGTTGAACAACCACTGAAAAGGTAGATTGTGCAAAAATAGACTGTTTTTACGAAGTTTACCGGCACTTTTGATTATAAAAAAGTTTAAACTACAAAAATGCCCATTAAAAATAAATGAACAATATGTTAAAATATAACTATACAAATTTACAGATAATAGGTGTTGTAGAAATGATGTCAGATGTATATTTATATTGGTGATGGCCGAAGGGGGATGGCTATGTTTAAGAGGATGTTAATTATTTTATTTTTTTTGACTGCGATTATTTCATTTTTTGGGTGCCAAAGCGAAGGAAGGCTTGATATATCAGATGTGACGATAACAGGTAGTAGTAAAACAATTGGATATCATAAGACAATAATTGAAAAAGATAATCTTAACGACAACGAAAAAATAGCTAACATTTTCAAGATGCTTTTAGACGAACAATCGGAACTTGTTCTAGTCAAAGCGGATGAAACTATAGAGATAGAGTTCAACAACATACCACCTAAAAGGATCACTCTATATGACCATTATATACATGAGCTTGATGGTACAAATAAGTTTGGTGAAGCGGATTATAGAGAAATACAATCTGATGGCAATGTTTATTCATTTAAACTCGGAAGAACTTCTGCAGAGTTATTAGAATCGGATTTGAGAGGGTATAAATACAGGGGGTTAAGATTGAGTTGTGAATGGGATAACTATGAATACGAATATGCATTTGTAGTTAAAACAATAATGATACCCAAAACAACACGATAAGTAGTAATCTTTACATTACATTTAGCAAATCATTAATCATGGCTCTTTTTGATAAGTTTTCTCGTATATGGCATATAATTCAAAGATATTTTGAAAGAAACTCCACTTTCTTATGAGAATGGAGAATATCAAATAAACTAACACAAAAAACGAAGTTAATATATAATATGAGTATATACAATGTTCTACTTATAATAGGGAGGTAAATATGAAAAAAAAAGCCATATATATACCGCTTGCCTTATTAATCACAATAGTGGTTTCTATACTTTTTTCTAGCTGTCATCAAAATAAAAAAACTTCTGATAAGACAATAGTCAATGAAAATATAATCCAGATTAAAGATTTTAGAGTAAATTCCGATTCTACGAAAATGAATACGTCGGTAAAAGGAACGATATTTATAGAAGGTACTGAGGAAATTCCTGAACATATACATATTGTTGCTTGGATTGAGGTAGACCCTGATGATTGGGGTGGAGTTGTTTTCTATATTCCTAAAAAGTGGAATGTTTCCAACATAATAAGCAGCTATCCTGAAAACAAAGCTCAAGCATTACCTGCGGAGTATGTAACGACATGGCATACTACTGATTCTGAGTTATATGAATGGCACAAGTTTATAGAAATAGGAAGAGATCATAGTTATATACCGACAGGAGGTGGTACAGGAACTGTTGTGATTGATTTAGTTCCAGATGAAAATGCAATACAGCAATTAGAGAAATTCAATATCATGATTGCGGTAGGCTGTGATAAAAAAAATGGCATAAAGATACTCGAAACTGATAGTATATCAATTGAAATACCTTAACTGAACATTGAAACAAAAGAGATGGCAGAGGATAAAATGATTAAGTAGATGGGTTCGTAAATCCTAATGTTATAAGATATTTATTCAACTTAATTAGTGGACAGGGTGAAAGGATGAAAATAATGAGGAAAAAATTTATTGTTTTTATATTGACTTTAGTAATGGTTATACTAGTTGTTTCTATTCAAAAAAATAAAGAGGTACAGAAAATCAAGGAAGATGTGTTTGCAAGTCCTCGACAATTAGGAGAATTTATTCTGTATGGAAGCAAAGATAATAAGTTTTTTTATTATAAGCCAGTTGAGGATATGAACAACATACAAAAAATATCAAGAAATCTATATGAAAAAATTAATTTTATGCCAATAAGAGATAAAAAAATTTTTGATTATAGTAGTAAAGAAATATATGTAGTTGAGAATAAAGGAAAAACAGAAGATGAAACATATCAGCATGTGCAAATACAATATCATAAAGATGGAGGAAATTTTATAATTTTTTCTGCTTATGAGGTAAGAAATTTTAAGGATAACTTTGAGAACTTAAAAGAACAATACATAAAACAAAAAGAAGATTTATTTGGAAATGAAGTTGAAATTCTAAAATTGAAAGATGATATGAGTTATATTCACTTTAAAAATACTACTTGTGAATCGCTTACTTATATGTATTATAAGTATAATCTAGATGATAGTATTACATTAGTATATACTGTTGGAGATGAAATTCTTACATACAAAGAAGGTATTTTGTATCATATAGCTTTCAATATAGAGATAAATGAGGATGTTTTAGTTAAGATGCTTAATACTTTTATTAGATAGTCAATTAATTTGTTTAATCTAATCGGTACCCTCCACCTATAGAGATGAGGGTCTCTTACGTCTTGGTATAGATATATTTATATAAGGAAGATGATTTATATGACATTAAATAAAGTAAGTTTGATATATGAAGGGGTACTAAACTATAGTTTACTTAAAAAACCGAGGGAAATGACAATGTTTCTTCTAGCATAAAAGAATTTGGTAGAATAACATCTCATTGGAGATTTACTTTGGTTATAAATTATAAAATAAAAGGGAGAAAAAATATACCTGAATTACTGGAGGTACAGCTATGAAAGCGCATATAAAAAAGAAATTAGAAGAAAGAAATGATAGAATAATTAAAGCGGTTATCAAAAAGGCAGAAAATGTCTGTCCAGGTGCAATTGCATTAATAGGAATTGCAGGTTCATTTTATTCGGGCGACATACATGAAAAATCTGACTTGGATTTATGTATTGTTATTAATGATGATAGTGCTTGGAAGATAGCATCATGCTTTATTATAGATGATGTAGCTTTTGATATATATTGTACTCCATGGAGTAAATTAGAGAAAATGGCAGAATACAATAATCCTTATATTACAAAATTATTTGAGCTAGATATTGTTTATTGCAGTGATGAAAAGTACATTAACAGATATATGGAATTTAGATCGAATGTTTTTAGTAAGCTAAATACGGAATATTCAATAAAAGATAATGATAAGGCAGAAAAATTTGTTGATGAAGCAAGTAAAGAATATGCTGATATAATGCTGAGTAATAAATATGGAGAATGCAGATATGCAGTAGCAAGGATGCTAAATAATATTGAGTTTGCTGTTTATATGTATAATAAGGCATATATAAAAAGAGGTGTTAAAAGAATTCCAGAAGAAATTTCTGTGATGAAATATCTTCCGATAGGGTTTAATGAAGTGTATTGGAAATTAATCAAAGCACAGAGTGTTGTAGAGATTAAAGAAACATCAACAACATTAATGCAAGCAGTAAAAGATTTTGCAAAGAAAATGAAAGATAAAGTTACTCCAAAGAAGGAAATCTCAGAAACTAATATTGATGGTTCTTATGAAGAAATCTTTTCTAATTGGAAAAATAAAATGTATTATGCTGCACAAAAAAATGATGTTTATTTATCGTTGATGGCAGCTGCGAGTTGTCAGCAATTCTATGACGAGATGTATAGCGAATTCAATATTGACAAAGTAGATCTTATGAAAAATATTAAAGTGGATAATTTAATCTTGTCGGCAAAAGCATTTGATGATGCAATGGAAGAATATAAAAAGAACTATGATAGAATTAATGCTAAGGTTAGGTATTATAAAGATTTGGATGAATTTGAAAAAAATTATTTGGAGTAAGTAAATTTAAACAATATTATAAGGGGGAGATTATCATATATTATTACAAAGATAAAGAAATTAAAATTCGTGACATATGTGAGGATGATGCTGCGGTATTATTTGTTTGGTCAATTAGTGAAGATTTAAATAAATATGATCCAAAACCGATTCCTGTGAATAGTAGTGCTTTATTAAAGGAATGTAAGAGTTTTTGTGACAAATTTGATAATAATATAATGAATGAAACTTCTATACTTAATGAGTATAAATATTTTATAGTAGAAAACAATGAAGAAAGGCAAATAGGTTTTGTAAATTTATTTGGATTTAATGAAGATAAAACAGATGCTGAATTAGGAGTAGTTGTTGGTGACAAGACATTTTGGAATAAGGGCATAGCCTACAAAAGTGTTAAAGCTGTAATAGAATATGCTTTTAAAGAGTTGCAATTATCTAGAATACATATTGAGACTGGTGAAAAAAATACAGCAGCGTTAAGGCTATTTAGTAAATTAGGCTTTAAAAAATGTGATGAATACTGTGAGGATTGTGGATTCAAATTTATTGTTATGGAAAGTTTTGCTAAAGAGAAGTATGGCATAAGAAAAAGAAGCAAGAACACGATTTAATGAAAGAAGAGTAACTGGTAGGAATATGATTCTAATCGTAAGCACTACGGTAAAATAATAAGAATATAACAGCAATCAACTATTTTATATAAATCATAATAGATTATATTAAGTTTAATAAAGTGGATATAAATTAAAATGATAAATCAAAGGGATGAATTATATGAATTTAAAGCTTCTAAAGAAAAAAGACTTTTTATTATTAATGCTTGGAAAATTAGTATCATTACTAGGGACGCAAATGCAGAACTTTGCACTTTCACTGTATGTTTTAAAAATAACAGGATCTGCTACGAAATTTGCATCTGTTTTAGCTGTTACATTGATACCTAATATTATTTTAGGTCCAATTGCTGGAGTTTTAGTGGATTGGTTTGATAGAAAAAGAATAATTGTTTTACTAGATGTAATTAGAGGAATGATTATAGCAATTTATGCAGTAGTATTCAAAATTAATGGAAGTTTAACACTTGGTAGCATATATACACTTGTAATTATTACATCATTAGCATCACTATTATTTCAACCTGCTATTTTAACAGCTATTCCAAGTATAGTCAAAAAAGAAGAATTGGTTGATGCTAATGCGGTTAATTCTTTTATATTAAGTATAGGACAATTATTGGCTCCAGCTGTTGCAGGAGTATTATTTGGATTTTATGGTTTATTTATAATTTTAGTTATTAATTCAATAAGTTTCATTGCATCTGCCATTAGTGAAACATTCATAGATTTTCCAAAATCAAACAAAAAACCTAGCAAAATAGATTTAAATAGATTTTTAAAAGATTTTCAGGAAGGAATTAAATTTATTAAGAGTAAAAGAATAATGGTTAATATTATCTTTTTAGGATTAATAATAAATTGTGCATTTAATCCAATATTTACTGTTGGTTTACCATATATCTCGAAAAGAATACTTTTTATAACTGATATTCAGTACGGTATGTTAGAGTCAATTCAGGTAGTAGGTATGATAATTGCTCCGCTTTTAACAGGATTTGTTTGTAGGAGATTAAGTATAGGAAAAGTTATATACTTAGATATTCTAATCACATCTTTACTTATTGCAATTATTGGTGTAATTTCTTCAAATGTTTATTTGAATTTATTTAATACCAATACCATACCATATATTTCTTTGATAATTATTACTTTTATGATAGCAGTAATAAATATTATTGGTAATGTAGCTGTAAACACAATGTTTCAAAAGGAAGTACCACTTGAAATAATGGGACGAGTAGGAACTGTAAATTCATCGATATGTATGGGAGCAATACCTTTAGGTCAAATGGTAATTGGGTTTTTATTTGATAAAATAAGTGCTTGGATTTGTGTAAGCATTTGTGCTGTTATATTATTTATAACAATAATGCTTTTTAGGACAAGTCTTTGCGGTGACACGCAAGGTAAAACCTGTTAATAATGTCTAATCATGACGGTTGCAAAATTGTTAGGGACGATAGTTGTGGAAAGTGTATTTTAAGAAAGGGGATTCTACATGGAATCTTTAAATAAGTATATTAATGAATATAAAAAACAAATTGAAAATGGTGATATAAAAAAAGCATACAAAGGTTTGATGGATTTTATCATGGATTTAAGAATTCATTTAAAAAATAGGCATCCAGATTATATTGTATCAGGGAGTATATACCATGGCTACATGGATATTACATTTTTTTATTTTACACCTCAATCATTAAAAAATAAAAAACTGAAAATTGCTATAGTATTTATTCATGAAAAGTGTAGATTTGAGGTTTGGTTTGCAGGTAATAACAGACAGATTCAAGCAAAATATCGTCAATTGCTTCAGGATATAAATTGGAATAAATACAAAATTTCACCTGAAGAAAAAGGTGTTGATTTAATTATTGAGTCCGTATTGGTAGATAATCCAGATTTTGATGACTTAAATTCGTTAACGAATCAAATTGAAATGGGTGTATTGAAATTCATTGAAGATATCCAATATGTTCTAGATTAAATATAGAGTATAATGTTATTGGGTTTGACCTAGCTATAGGTTAGTTAAGAATGAATGGATTTTATGATAAATATAATCTGTTATTTAAGTAGCAGTTTGTATAAATAAATATGTGGAAAATGAAAGGAGTGATTGTGATGAAAAGTTTAAGTTTATATAATAAAAAATTGTATATCGAGGTGAAAATAGAATAGTAAAGGAGAATTAATAAATGATATTTGAAAAAATTAATTGTAATCATATTGAAGAAGCCGCTAGTATTGCATTAGCTGAATATACTGAAGAATGTAATGTTGTTATTGAGTTACCCAGAAAAGATTATAAGGATTTGTTTTGTAATATGTTATCTGATATGATAGGTAACAATCTTGGAGTCGTTGCACTTGATAAGAAGAAGATAGTTGGATTCATTACTTGTTATGGACCAATAGAAAATTTCTTTGGAACAGTACAAGGGGTATTTTCTCCAATTCATGGGCATGGAGCTATTAAAGAAGATAGAGAACGCATTTATTCAATGTTATATCAAGAAGCTGCAAAGATTTGGGTAGAACAAGGAATATTCAGTCATGCTATTGCAGTATATGCTCATAATCAAATAGCGATTGATTCATATTTTCGCAATGGATTTGGCATGAGATGTGTTGATGCTATTACATCAGTTAATAATGAAATGATATCATATGAAGCTAAAAGCAATGTTACAATGAGAGAAATACCTATGAATCAGATAGAAAGTATACTTGAACTGAAAAATAATTTAGTTAAGCACCTTGAAAACAGCCCAACTTTTATGCCATTACAACTTTTTGATATTGTAAAATTTAGAGAACAATCTAGAAAGCGAAATTCAAGGTTTTTTACAGCAAATATTGAAGGTAAATTGATTGGTTATGTAGAAATAATGTCATCTGGTGAGAATTTTACATGTTATGATGATGGGACTGTTAATATTTGTGGTGCTTATATATATCCTGAGTATCGAGGTACAGGATTATATAAAAATTTAATAGCCTACATGATTAAAAAAATAAAGAAAGAAGGCTATAAATGCTGTGGTGTGGATTTTGAGAGTATTAATCCAAATGCAAATAAATTTTGGTTAAAGTATTTTACTCCCTATACATACAGTATGGTAAGGCGTATTGATGAGAGAATAAATAGTTAATGAACCTTCTGGGAGAAGTTAATATTTAATATTAACTTCTCTATTAGATATAATCTTAGGAACTGTTTCCTTTGATATATAATTAATAATTTGAAGATTAATTGTTTTTTATTAATATGCGTATAGTAGTTGGAGGTAGCATTTTTATGAATAAACTATCAGGAAATTATGATTATAATAATATTAAAAAAAATTTAAAAATAACAAAATACCAAATTAAAGATTGGATTATATGTAGCTTTAAAAAAGGAGCTTGGGCTCCATTAGCTGTATTTAGTATCCATGTAATATCAAGTTTGTTACTGAATATATATAATGTTTTTCCATCTTTTGATATACCAATGCATTTTCTTGGTGGTGTTGCTATAACCTATTTTTTTATACAGTGTATAACTTGTGCTATAAAAAAAGATATTTTAGGTAAACCATCATTTTTAGTGGTAATTCTATTGGTATTTTTATTAACCTGTACGACCACTATATTCTGGGAATTTATCGAATGGATTTTAGATGCATTGTTTCAAATGCATATGCAAGTTAGTTTAAATGATACATTACTAGATATGCTACTTGGTATTTTAGGCGGAATTGTGATGATAGGCATAAAACTGACAAATATAACAAAAAATAAATAAAAGAAGTTATCGGAGATTAGAACTAAAATTAAAATCAATAGGACGGCAAACTGAGTAAAACCAAGCAACAATCATTGGATTTGATTGTTGTGTTTATTTAGTAAGTGTAATGAAAGAAATCAAATAAAAAACGAAATTAAAGTATTCTTATTTAATATATTACTTAACTTTTTGCAATAGTTAATTTATTGCAATTTTTTTGTGCAGAAAGAGAAGGATATTCAGTTAAATGTTTACTGACATGGTAAATGAGAGTACAATGTTATTAGGTGTTATTTTATATAGTTTTTTTATGTCAGATAAATAAAACACAGAAAATTATAGTTGTTCAAGTCAAAGAACTACAAAGATGTATCCCATGTAACAAGAAATAGTCTTAGAAATATACAAAGCATTGAATAAAATAATGAAGTTAGGGGGTTCTATTACAGGAAGATTTCATGAATCAAAGTTCTTAAATGCTAGAGCTATATGAAAGAACACATTGAAAAGCTTGAGGGAAGGATTTGTATATATAAAATGGAGGATAAATTATGAAGGATTTATTTTTAGTTAAGCCTAGTAAAAAATATCAAAAGAGTTTTGAAAATTATGCTCTAACATACAGAAAAATAAATGATGAACATTATTTTAATAAATATAAAAAAGCATTGGAAAATTTCCAAGATTATTTGAACGACTTACACAATTATTCCAAGGGTAAAAACCTACCTCAAGGGGATGTTACAACTTCAACATTCTGGTTAATTGATAAAAAAGCAGTTGTAGGAGTAGTGAGAATTAGACAACAAGAGGTAGATTGTGCTGGTCATATAGGTTATGATATATCACCAGATTGTAGAAAAAGAGGTTATGGTTTTCAGATTTTAAAATTGGCTTTAGAAAAGGCTATAAAGATAGGAATAGAAGAAGTAATTTTAACTTGTAATATAGACAATACAGCCTCAAAGAAAATTATAGAAAAGAACAACGGAAAATTATTAGGAACTATTTTTGATGAAGAGGAAAATGAATATCTGTACAAATATAGTATTACAATGACAAAATAATACATTTAATAATTTTAATGCAGTCTGACATTTCCTTTTGATATATAATATATTACTTAATCTTTGCAGTAGATAATTTACTGTAATTTTTTTTATATAATATAAATACTTTTGTATAATAAATTATTAAAATAGTTAGGTTACCCTATGGGTTTATGTAGTTATTAGGAGCAGTTGGTTACTGTTTGATTAGGGTAGATGTCATTAGAAAATATATATGAGTAACCAATTTAACGTGGCTAAGTCACTCTTATTCTCAGAAAAAGAAGGTTATATAGTTAACAGTTTACTGTTATGGTAAATAAGAGTATAATGTTATTGTGGGATTGTCTATAATCATTTTTTACATGTTAGATACATAGAACATATGAAATTATAGTTATGCCAGTTTTAAACTAAGAAGATAATATGCACATGTTAAAAAAATAATCTTAGAAATATACAAAGTCCATTGCATAAAATGATTAAGTAGGAATTGTACTACAGAAAGATTTCGCGAACTAAAGTTCGTAAAATCATAACAATATTAGAAGCATTCACGAATTTTAGTTCTTGAATGTATGAGTTATGAGACATCTTAGTATAGTAGACAGAAAAAGTGAAATAATCATATTATTTAAATAAGTTATAAGGAGAGAAAAGATGGACAATAATGCAAGTGCTAAATCTAATAATTGTAATTCAAAGAAAATAGTTAAGACAAAAAATAAATTATGGAATATGAATTTTATATTACTATGGCAAGGTCAGTTTGTTTCTAATTTCGGAGATTCAATATACGATATAGCCTTAGGATTCTGGATATTAGCTAAAACAGGATCTACTGGTTTGATGGGAATATTAATGGCAACGGCAGTTATTCCAAGAGTGTTTTTGTCACCTATTGCTGGTACATATGTAGATAGACATAATCGAAAAAATATACTTATTGTAACAGATCTTATTAGAGGGATAGTAATAAGTTTTGTTGGTGTAGCAGCAGTTATGAATTTTATTCAGATTTGGATGGTACTCATGGGTGGAATAGTTCTTGGAATCTGTGGTTCTTTCTTTAATCCAGCTGTACAATCCTCTATTCCTGACTTAGTACCAAAGGATAAGCTTGTAAAGGCTAATTCAACTTTTTCGTTAGCTAGCACAGGCACAGATATTATAGGAAAAACTTTAGGGGGATTTTTATTTCATTTAATAGGTGCACCTATCATGTTTTTAATCAATGGTATAAGTTATATTTTCTCTGCTTGTACTGAGTTGTTTATAAAGATCCCAAATAAGAAGAGGGATATAAATAAAGTTAAATTTTTTGAAGATTTAAAATCAGGGTTCAATTATGTAAAGAGTAATAAAGGTATTAAGTATTTATATATTACTATTGCTATTCTTAACTTTTTTGCTATCATGGGTATTACTTTATTGCTCCCATTGTTCAATTCAAAACAATATCTTGGACCAGAGAGATACGGGGTAGCAATGGCATTCTCAACTGGAGGAATGTTTTTAGGATTCTTAATCCTGTCTATTGTTGATTTGAGTAATATTAAGAAGTCATTGATTTTTATTGCTGGAGGGTTAATTAATGGCTTGGCTATGGGAATACTTCCACACGTTCCTAACTATTTTATTATTGTAATCTTATTATTCATTAACGGTTTTTCTGTTGCTATTATTAATTCAATAATTCAATCAACTATGCAAGCGGCAGTTTCAGATGACATGCGAGGAAAAGTATTTGGTTTTAGAAGAACTTTATCATCGTCACTAGTTCCTATGGCAATGGCAATAGGTGGTATATTAGCAGAATTTATTTCAATAAGTATAATAATTTCAGTTGGATTTAGTATTATATTTATATTGTTCTTTGCTTTAGGATTTATAAAACCTGTAAAAAAATTAATTGATAATTTGTAATCTTTAGGGACAGTTCCTTTTGATATATTGAGAGTAGAGACAACTAATAACAAAAGATGTGTAGAAAGAAGGGATTAAATGAGGTTAATAGAACCTACTGATGATATGAAAATAGCATTTTCTTATATGGTTGAAGATTACAAACAGGTTCAAGAGTTAAGGTATCAAGAAACATTTGAAGCATATATGGATAAGGTAGAAAGATATTCAAAAGGAGAAAATTTAAAAACAGGACATGTACCTTCAATTACATTTTGGTTAATTGATGATAATGAAATGATCCTTGGAGTAAGTAGATTAAGACAATATTTAGTATCTCATTTGGAGAAAGAAGGAGGTCACATTGGTTATGATGTTCCACCTCCACTTAGAAGAAAAGGTTATGGCAGTATGTTATTAAAATTAACATTAAGGAGGGCAAAAGAATTAGGAATGGATAAAGTTTTGGTAACATGTGATCGTGATAACATAGGATCTTCTAAAGTAATTGAGAACAATGGTGGGAAATTAGAAAATGAAGTTATATCTGATTCTTCAGGCAAAAAGATATTACGTTATTGGATAGAATTATAGAAATTATGTATAGTTAGGGAGATAAGTTGAGTAGAATGAATCAATAGATAAATTAGGAATCTATACAAGATTAGAGAGAGGTATACATTTTATACAGTACCTTCACACAAACACAGCTTTTGGCTTATAGAGTTACCACTGCATTAGATGTTTGCAAGCTCACAGCCATGAGCAGAGGTTGTAAGTTCATATTATCATAAGGTATTAATGTTTAATCCAGTTTTATTTCTAGAAATTTAGGAGGTTATATATGAGAATCAAATTTATAGTTTTAGTTTTGGCTATTTCACTATTAACAGGTTGTACATTATCTACGATGAAAACATATAATAATGATGATATAGATACTGAAATAAAAACATCTGCACAAAAAACTATTGATAAATTCTTTAAAGGAATTATAAATCAGGATATAAATATGATCAAAGATATTTGTTTAATTACTGATAATCAACAATTTGATAAAAGTAGTTTAGATTACATAATGCAAACAAAGGATTTGTTTAAAAAGAATAATCCAATTTTATTACAACAATTGTATACAGTTTCAAACAATGATAATATTACAGTTTTCCTTCCAGATTTTGATGGATATGCATGTACACTACCTACAAATAAAATGGATGCATTTACATCATTCTATACTATTGAGAATGGTGCTAATAATATACTCATAATGGTTAATTTATTGAAAGACAGTAATAAAGAATGGAAAATGTCCAAAGTTTATTTTGGTGAATATGAAATAATGGGAAAGGGTATTGAAGATTGGATTTATGAGGCTAAGAAATTTAAGGACAAAGGATACTTATTATCGGCTTGTTCTTGTCAATATTTAGCATTAAGACTTTCAAGACCTAGTAAATATATGAATTATTTAAAGGAAGATACAATCAAATCAAAGTATGAAGAGTTTCAAAAAGAGGTTATTGATAACTACTCTTTTCCAATGAAAATACAGCTTTCCAATTATGAGATTGAGATATATAATATAGATTTAATTCCTGTTAAAGAGGGCTATGTATATCAAGTGAAATATGTTACAAAACAGGACATTATCAATCCTAATGAAAATCAAATGGAAAAAGAAGCTGATTTTATACATAAGCAAATGGAACAAATCATACCGGGATTCGGAAAAGGAATTTCAAACTGTATACTCTATTCTGCTTTTAGTGAGCCGCCAATTGATCCGAATAAGCAGTACAAAGCATTTAGCACGATTGTTGAAGAGTAATGTATTATATAGAATGATTACGTCCATTATTTATTACGTTAACTCATAATACCAGAGCAACAAAAATACTAAGCAGTGAAGTAAAAATATCAATTATAACACGAGGATTAATAATATACAAGAAGATGTAAAACAAAGTTTACAAGCATGTACTATAGGTATATAAAAGAGCCAAACTGATATATGTACATGTAATGAAAGATGAAATATAAATGCAGTTAATGTTTATTTCCATTTTAATATATTATTTAAATATTTGAAGTAGTTTAATTTACTAATTTTTATTAAAAAGAAAGTTATACGAAGTGGATAAAATGATGAAATAGGAGGAATTTTACTACAACAAACTTCGTAAATGCAAGAATCATATGACATTATCTATAAATTATGTGTTTGTGTATTTATAAAGGAGATAAAAATGAGAGATTATAAAGAAAAATCTAGAAAAGCTTTTAATGATAAAGCAGATATATATTTAAGTACAAATGATCATAAAGTCACAGCTCATTTAAAAAATACTGCATTAAATGATGTAGATCCAAATGAGGGCGATAAGTTATTAGATGTTGGATGTGGAATAGGAGATTTACTCAAAAATTTCACAAGTAAATCTAATAATATTGAATTATATGGTATAGATTATTCAGAAAAAATGATTGAACAAGCTAAAATAAATTTGGGAGATAGTGCTAATTTATGTATTGGAGATGCTGAGGATTTACCATATGATTGCAATATGTTTGACTTTATAATATCATGTGCAGCATTTCATCATTTTCCAAATGCAGAGCAAGCATTAAAAGAAATGAAAAGAGTAATGAAAAAGGATAGCAAATTATTAATTTATGATTTTACTGTACCAAACGGGTTAAGGCAAATTATGAACTTTTTTATTAAATTTTCAAATGACGGTGATTACAAAATATATTCTGCTAAAGAATTAAGTAAATTATCAAGTAGATTGGGATTTAGAGACGTATCATATAAACAACTAACTTCAAACGGGTTTTGTGTAATTGCATATAAATAATAAATATTAAGTTGTCAAATGGCACAATATGCTTCTGGAAACATTCAAGAGTTATTTAAAAATGTGCACTAGTGTATACTATAGAACTAAAATATATTGTGATTTGGGGGAAAGAAAAGTGGGATTTGAAAAGCATTTAAGAAAATTGAATATTGATGAAATGATTATTGAAAAAATAATGAACGTTGATTATCCTAGGGATAAGGATAATCCAAAACAAGATTTAGCTAATTTCATGGCAGTTGCTATGCAAAAATGCGAGGAGTTGCTAGATTATGATACTATTAGTGAAGTTATGTATGATAGAGCTTGTTGTAAAAGTGGCGCAAGATTAAAAAATTCAAGGCTTTTTGCAAAGGAAAATAAAAATAAGACATTAGAAGAGAAGTTAAGTTTATTAGGGAATGTAAATTATATGGGTAAACCTTTCTTAAATAAGAATGGAGATATAGAAACTGTTGCTGTAGGAAGTTATAATATTAGTAATATGACTTGTCCTTGTTGGCATTTTAATGGTGCTAAACCAGCTAATAGTTTGATGCCACTATCTTATTGTAAATGCTGTGCTGGTCATTTTAGATTTCATTATCAAAAAGCATTAGGCTTAAAGTTAAGGTTAAAAGAAGTAGTCTCATCCATTTTAAATAGTGATGGTAAGAGTCCATGTGTTTTTATCTATGAGATTATATAAATATAACTATATATTCAGTGGGAGGTAGAATTATGACAGTATGGAACCCATGGAGGGGATGTCATAAAAAAAGCGAAGGGTGTTTGAATTGTTATATTCATAGAGCGAATGCAAGAAAAGGTATTAATACCGATATCATATATAAAACAGGAGAATTTTATAAACCTATAGAAAAAGATCATAAGGGAAACTACAAAATGAAAAGTGGACAAATAGTGTATTTATGCTTTAATAGTGACTTTTTGATTGAAGAAGCGGATAACTGGCGAAATGAAGCATGGGAAATGATGAGAATACGTAATGATCTAAATTTCATGTTTATAACAAAGCGAATTGAACGTTTTATGATAGGATTACCAGATGATTTTGAATATGGTTTTGATAATGTAACAGTTTGTTCAACTGTTGAAAATCAAATTAGAGCAGATGAAAGAATTTCTATTTTAAAAGAATTACCAATAAAACACAAATTAATTACGATTCAACCTATGCTTGAAAAAATAGATATATCAGATTATTTGGATAATACATTTGATTATGTGGTTGTAGGTGGAGAATCAGGAAAGGATGTTAGACCTTTATACTATGATTGGGTTCTAGATATAAGAGAACAGTGCATTAAAAAGAATGTTAATTTTGAATTCAGGCAGCTTGGTTCTATATTCATTAAAGATGGGATTACATATAAAGTTCAGAAACGATATTTATGTTCTCAGGCTAGAAAAGCAAATATTAATTATAGAACAGAATCATAGGGGACGGTTCCTGCGTTTGCTAGAGAGACTTATCTTAGATATATACAGCAACTTCTCAGTCATTCAAGTCCAAAAATTACGGAGATATATATACCATGTTATAAAAAATAGTCTTAGAAATATACGAAGTTCTTTGAATAATGATGAAGTAGGGGGAATTCTATTATTAAGAGGGTTTTATGAACCTAAGTTCAAAAACCCTCTTAATAATAGAGGCTAATGCTCTTGGAATAGCAATTTTATGGAATTTTATTAATAAAAAAATGTAGAAAGTTACTTACAAATAAGGAGTGGTAATTTTGATTTTATATAAAACTTATTCTGACGAATTAAAACACTTAGAATTAGGAGCAGGTTTTTTTAAAGATTGGCCAAATCCCCCAAGTGAAGAAAAACATAAAGAAATATTAGAAAAAAGCTATAGATCTTTAGTTGCTATAGATGAAAAGAGCAACAAAATTATTGGATTTATAAATGCTGTTAGCGACGGAATTCTATCGGCTTATATTCGTCTTTTAGAAGTGTTACCTAAATATCAAAGACAGGGTATCGGCTCTGAATTGGTTAAAAAAATGTTAGAAGAATTAAATGATTTTTATATGGTTGATTTATGCTGTGATGAAAATCTTCTATCTTTTTATAAGAAATTAGGAATGATAAAATCTCAAGGAATGATACATAGAAATTACAAATATCAATGTGGTAGAGATTAATAAAATAAAAAATAAGAATCATTTTTATATGACGTGTAAATAAAAATTATCTGAGAGAGCTATAGGAATAATAAAGTAACATGAGGTGATTAAGATGAATGATGAAGCAGTAATTCGTGCAATGAAAGAGTCAGATTTAGATGAAGCTCTTAAATTATGGAGAATATCTTTTAATGTAGGTTTTTCAACAAATTTTGATACTAAAGAAATTCTAATAAAGTATCTAAATAGAAATCCTGGATTGAGTTCCGTAGCATGTACGAAGGAAGGAAAATTAATTGGTGCTTTAATGTGTGGGCATGATGGTAGAAGAGGTTCTATTTATCATACAGCAGTTTATAGTGAATTTAGAAATAAAGGTATTGGAAGAAGGATGGAGCAACGTTCTTTAGAAGAATTAAAAAAAGCTGGTATTACTACAGGATTTTTATTTATTAATGTTAATAATCCTGGTTCAAAAGAATTTTGGAACTCGATCGGATGGACTGTTATATCAAACATAAAATACTTATATAAGGAGTTTTAGTTTAAGATACATTTGTAAATTATGTAAAGGGTGCCTATAGGCTTAATCAGGTGTATAGTCGCGACGTCTATCGGTCTCTGAATTACAGGACACATAACTATACCTAAATAAAGTTTTGAGCAAGTGTGCATAGTAGCACAGTTTTGTAGAATGTCAATTGAACGGTGTTAGCGAGATTGGGAGGAATTATTATGAAAAGAAAATATATAAACGGGATCAATTGGAAATGGCTAGATTCATATTCATCCCAATTTAAGCATATAGACGACATATTTAGTGGATATATTTCATTAATTAAAGTTGATAAGGTAAAGCGAAAGATTACTGTTGATTATGAGCAGTCAGAAAACTGTTTATTTGATGATGGTTATAAATGTTTAGTTTTTTTACCAGACAATGAAAAGTGGTGCGTTAGTGCTGTGTATAATAGATCAGGTGAAATAATTGAATGGTATTTCGATATGACAAAAGAAAATTCAATTGATGAATTGGGTAATCCCTTTTTCTATGACCTATATCTAGATATTGCTGTTTCATCAGATTTTAAAGTAGTTATCCTTGATGAAGATGAGTTAAAAGAAGCTCTAGAAGCAAAAATAATAACAAATTTCGATTATGAAATGGCTTATGAAACTTGTAATAAAATAATGAAGGAGATAATTCCGAATAGAGACTTTTTAGTTTCTTTTTTTCGTAAATATTTAATAAGTATGGAACATTAAAGATAACCTAAATAAAGGTAATTTGTATTTCTGTGCGCACATCACAGGAGTATTAATAAATAGACAAAGATGACGTAATACAAAGTTTAAAGCAGGTGTTATAAGTATTTAAACAAGTAAAACTGATATATACATGTAATTAAAGAGATGAAATAAAACGCAATTAATGTTATCTTTACATTAATATATGATTTATTATTTGCAGTAGTTAATTTACTGCAATTTTTTTGCACAGAAAAAGGAGGCTTTATAGTTAAGTGTTTACTGTTATGGTAAAAAAGAGTATAATGATGTAGGGGGTTGTCTTATAATATTCTAACTATATGTTGTATGGAGATATATACATGTTGTAAAAAAATTTGAAAGATACAAGGTGAATTGTATAAAAAGATGGAGTATAAGGAGTTCTACTACAGGAAGTTCGCAAACTTTGGTTCGTGAATGTTAAAGGTAGCTTATTGTTTAAAATTATTTTCAATAAAATGAAAATTATTATAAAATTAGGGGGTGGCATAATGAAAGTAGTATACAAAAGAAAACAAAGTTTAAACCAATATGTAAAAATGTTTGAAGAGATTTATGAGCCTATTCAAAATAATGAGAGAAATTTTTATCAAGTGCTTGCTAGGTTATTAGAGTCAATTGCAGCATGTAGTCAATTTATTAATAAAGGGTATGAAAAAGGTTTAGCTGAGAATTTACCTGATGTATTCTCATGGTTTTGTAGTTTAATTGTTAAAGTAGATATTAAATTGGATATTGAAAAAGCATTATGGAAAAAGTTTCCGAATTGTTGTCCTTATTGTTTAAAGAAACCATGTATTTGTACAGGTGAAAGAAAAAATCTTGAAGATAACTCATCTGCTTTACAAGAACTTTCTGATTGTATTAGTGATAAGCCTAGAACATTAGATGAATGGCAAAGTATGTTTGAGCGAATATATCCAAGGAATCCAGATGGTTATGATCAAAAAAGCAATTTTGCTCATTTAATTGAGGAACTAGGTGAAACGTCTGAATCATATCGAATAAGATATTTCTTTCCAAGTGCAATTGAGAGCGAATTAGCAGATGTATTTACATGGATTATGGGAATAGCTAACCTAATCAACGCGAAAGCTAAAGCTAACTTTATTCCTGGCTTTTCAGAATATAGACTAGATGAACAGGTATTTAGTAAATACTCTGGAAAGTGTCCCAATTGTAATAGGATACCTTGTTCGTGTGTAATAAGCCAAGCTAAGCAAAAAATATCAGAGTTGAATGTGATGTATCCTATAGATGTAATGAACAAGCTTGATAGGGTAGTAGCTGAACTAGACATTAGATTAGATGAAAAAATAAAAGTACTATTTCGTCAGCCAGAAGCTCAGAATTTTCTACATGAATTGAAAAATACAATAAATGAAAAAGAGATAAATGAAGAAATTGTTAAAGATGTTATTAGTAAATTAAAAGATGAGGAAAAACATAAGAAGTGGTATGAAACATTATCATTATCAGGCATGGCAGAAAGCGGTATAGTATCAATAGTGACACTGCTAGTACAGGCGTTGTACAGTTAATTATAATCGTTAAGGTTTCTATTATGTTTTTGATATTGAAGCCTTAAATTTATCAAATTGCTGAATTTCTTGTTATCATGTACTTCTATATTAGGCTAATTTTTTTAGAACATGTGATTCATAAGAAATTTAATAGCTATGCTTTAAGTTAAATATAATTTAAAAGTACTAATTTTATATTAAAAATCAACTTATACAAGATGAAGCTTAGGTCATTAAATGACATAGATGATTAAAATGGAGGTATCAAATATGAAAGAGAGAAAAACAGCTGTGTTGTTATTTGATTACTTCAGTAATTTCGAAATTAGTGTAGCATTATCAATTCTTTATCAAAGTGGTAGAAAGCATGATGTATTCTGTTTGAAAGAGGAAGCTAGAAGTGAGGAAGGTTTGATTGTAAAAAGGACTAAAGCATTAGATGATATTTGTATTGAAGAGTATGACTCTTTGCTAATACCTGGGTGTATGGATCTTAGGGATATAATTGATGATGATCAAATACATTATTTTCTTAAGAAGTTCAATTCTCCAAAGATGGTCATTGCAAGCATTTCAAGTTCGCCTTTATTACTATTGAAAGCAGGACTGCTTGAGAACAAAAAATACATAGCAGGTGTAATGAAAGAAGAATTAATTGAGGAAGGGTTTACCATGGAACAGATGCGTGACATGAGGGATATTACAGAATTGAAGAATAATGATGGTACGATTGAAACTCATTGTATTGATGGAAATATACTGACTGCTATCGGTATGGGTTTCATTGAATTCGGAATTGAGTTTGGGAAAATGTTAAATTTAGAGTTTAATGAAGGTTGGTATAATGTCAATTTGAGGCGTTAGGAGAAATTGTTATTACAAGGTAGTTTTTTATGAAACGGCACATGTAATTCTAGATAAGGTCAAAGATGGAAACTGATTATTTATAATTCATACTTAAAGTTACCTAGTTTAATAGACTAGTTGTTCAATTTGGCAAATATTCAATGAAAGAGGTAAATATTTTATGAATGTATTAGCAGGTCTTTTTATTATTATAATAGGTATTTTAAATATAGCAATACCTGAGCAAATGGCTATGTTTGGCGAAAGATGGAAATATAAAGATGCAGAACCTAGTGATATAAATATAGCTATGACAAGAGTTGGCGGAATTTTTGTTATTATTTGTGGTATTGTAGTTATGTTATATTAGCTTTATACTATGCAGTAGTCTCAATTGAAACAGTTTAAATATTATGAGGAAGGTTTGATTTAAACAAGTATATATATATACTTGTTAACGAGTAAAAACAACAAATAGTATAATGTAATTAAATAAATGAAATAAAAATGTTTATATTAATTTGATATTACTTAATTATTTGCAGTATTTAATATACTGTGATTTTTTTTGTGCAGAAGAAGGTTATATAGTTAAAGGTTTACTATTATGGTAATTAAGAATATAATATTATAAAAGGTTGTCTTATAATGGTTAATTATATGTTAGGTAAAAATAAAGGAGGAAATTTGTTATGTTTGAAAGGATGTTAAATAAAGAAAAGATTCCTTCTATGGAAGAAATATACGAGACAATAGGAAATGAAAGTGTTTTACTTTTTGAAGCACTTGAAGAGTTTTTGAAAGATTCATATAGTTTATCAACTGAGCTGAGATTTCCATTCGGTAATAATTATGGATGGGGAAATAAGTATTCTCATAAGAGTAAGCATTTGTGCTATGTGTTTTTTGAAACTGGGGCTATCACAGTTTTAATTCAGATTGGTAAAGGTGAACTTTCAAAGCTAAATAAACAGATTAGTGAGTTTATTCCCAAAACAAAAGAACTTTGGGAAAAACGTTATCCTTGTGGAGCTGGAGGGTGGATAAATTACAGAGTACAAAATACCGATGAATTAGAGGATGTCAAGAAGCTATTAGCTATAAAGAAAGCGCCTATTAAGTAGAGAAAATATTTTGTTGAAAAATAAATATAGTACATATTTTAAACTATTGAAATTCAAATAATGGAGCTGTTTGGAATGACCTAATATTGTGTACTTTAGCATATTTAGTAGGTATTGTTTTTTACTTATCAGTTCAGAGATGTAGGAAATACAAAGGGGGATTATATGGGTTTAAATGTTAGCAAATTAGAGGAATTAATTGATAAATGGCAAGATATTTTAAGATTAAGGGATTGGGATATAAAGCTAAAAATTGTTGATACAGAATGGAGAAAATCAGGAGATATAAAAATTGATATGGATGATAAAAAAGCAGTAATGCTAATTAATAATAATCCAAAATCCACAAATCTTGAAGAGTTAGTTGTTCATGAATTATTACATTTAAAATTGTGGGGAATGGATCAAATGATTGAAGGGTTCATAATTCAGGTATTTGGAAAAGACGAGAGTGATATAAAAAAAGAATTTGCAATGAATCAATTTTTTACATTGCTTGAATCGACCGTCGAAGATTTAGCGAAAGGTTTTTTAAAAGCGAATGGTTGTAAAGAAGAATTAAGCTTTGGAAGATTACAGAAATTGATACATGATGAAATAGGTAATTAGTATATACTAACTTAAATAATCGCTATATAGATAAACATGGTATTACTTTATCAAAAAAATGAAAGGAGAAACGATATGGCGAACACAGCTAATGAAATTCAAAAAGAGAGAATTAGAGAAATAGAGGAAAAAGCAAGACTGTTATTAGAAAAATGTGATGTTGTAACTCTGGCTTCCGTAAATGAAAACGGATATCCTCGTATTTGTACAATCAACAAGATTAAAGCAAATGGTTTTTCAGAAATCTACTTTTTCACTTCAAAAAGGTCGCATATAAACGGAAAAGCTACGCATTTTCAAAATAACACGAAAGCAAGCGTGTGTTATAATCTTGGAAGCGATAGTGTTACACTTATAGGAAATGTTGAAATAGTAGAAGACATGAATATTAAAAGAGAATTTGATAAATATTGCGATAGAAATTTCTTTAAAAAAGGTGTCGAAGATCCTAAGTGCTTTTTATTAAGGTTTCGCACTAATGAAGCAACATTTTGGATTGAGCGTAAATTTAGAACATGTAAATACAAAGCTAAAAAAAATAAAAAGAAATAAAGAATGAAAAGATAAGAGAAAATATTTGTTTGAAATGATAGTTTATTTAATTCATTATTGGAGGAAGAATGACTTTGAACAAGCTTAATTTATATTATGATTGTGATAACTTAATTAAAATACTAAACAATTGTTATAAACTAAACTTTAAAGAAATTTATCTACATAGAGAAATGATTGGTTGTGTTTATTTTGCAAAAAATAGTAGGAAAAAGTATGTTCTAAAGATCTATCGTCAATTTAACACAGAGCAAGCGTTACAATCAATTGAAGTTATACAATTTTTAAAAAAGAATAACTATCCTGTAGTTTCTATTATTCCAACCGAGGTTGGTAGTCTATATATTAAGCTAAATATACCAGAGGGGCAGTGTATTGGAATACTATATGATTATATCGAAGGAATAGAGCCAAATTTCAGTACAGAAATAACAAATGTTGGACAGCAAATTGGAGAACTTCATAATCTAATGATAAAATACCCTAATCCTTTAATTAAACGAGATAAAGAATTTTATATTGACCGTTACGTCGCAATTTTGCAGAAACTTCACTATAGTTCGGTAAAAATCAAAGAGCTTGAAAGCTATGGTAATGAAATCTGGAGTAATATAAAGAGATTACCAAATGGATTTTGTCATGGTGATTTACATTCTGGTAATATGCTTCAAACAAAATTAAATAAATATATTCTATTTGACTTTGATATTGTATCATATTCTTATTCTATTATTGATGTAGCTACTTTAAGTAATGATACTGGTTTTAATCAACTTGATGAGTCAACTTATGATAGTACAAAAAAAATGTTTGAGAGATTTTATCAAGGATATTCAAAAAAAAGAACTATAAACGATATTGAAATAGCAGCTATATTTGATTTTATTGCTGTAAGGCATTATGAATTAATTGCCACAATAACTGAATGTCAAGGCTTAAATAGTTTAAGCCAATCTTTTTTGGATGAGCAATTTGAGTGGTTAATGAAGTGGAGAGATATATGTAATAGAAAAAGATTTTAAAGAAATAATATGAGAATAATTTTTATATAAAACAATACGTAGTCATGCAAGATAGTTTAATAGTAATTTCAGGACATTCAAGTTTAATGACTACTGATATATATTGATATAAATCTATTAGATGAGTAAGGTGTTTTACTATATTTATAAACAGAGGAGAAAGCGTATGGAGTATTTTGATATATTAAATAAAGATGGAAGTAAAAGTGGTCATATAGCACCAAAAGGTGAAATACTGTCAAATGGTCAATATTATTTAGGTGTACATGCATATATACATAACTCAAAAGGAGAGTTTTTACTTCAACAAAGGTCTAAAACAAAAGAATTTTTGCCAGGTGGATGGGATATACATATGGGACATGTTATAGCTGGGGAAACAAGTAAAGTAGCTATTATTAGAGAAATACATGAAGAATTAGGGATAAAGATAGAAAATGTAAATTTTATAAAAAGGATAACTTGGGAAAAATATAATCATTTTATTGACATCTATACAGTATGTGAAGATATTGATATTTGCGATTTAACATTACAAAAATCTGAAGTAGAAAATGTCAAATATATTTCAAAAGATGAAATGATTAAGTTAATAAGAAATATGGATTACAGACCAGAAGAATATAGAATTATTATGGAGAATTATGTTAGAGAGATTCATTAGGACTTTTGATTATGGGATATTACATAGACAATTTTAAGGAGCTTTTTTAAATGTGTTACATACAATTCAGTATTAATTGAGATAAGGAGCAGAATAATGGAGATATTAGAAATAGTACAAGGAGAAAGAATTGGACCTATAAAGTTAGGAATGACTAGAGAGGAAGTTTACAAAATATTAGGAAAGCCTAAGAAACTGCAAGAGTCTTGTGAATGGGTTAGTGACTATCATATAGGTTATGACGACAATAAAGTCAATTTTATAGAAATACCTAATAGTTTTATGGATACTCATTTTGTTTTATTTAATGGAGTGGATGTATTCAGAACTGAGGCAAATTTATTGGTGAAATTTGTTTCTGAATATGGATCTTATATTGATGAAGATATGGGATATAGTTATAGTTTTCCTACATTAGGATTAGGGTTTTGGAGACCTAATGTATTTGAATATGAGATGGTAAATGATTCAGAATTCAAAGAAATGGATGAAGAAATTCAACTTGATGAAATAAAATACCTATATTTTGAAGCTGTTTGTATATTTGTAGAAGATTATTATAACAAAAGTGAAAGTATGTAAATACAAAAATCTTTAATGGAATTATGCTATAATTTGATTTCAAAAAGAAAGAAATGCTACTGCAGAAAAAAATCACACAAATAATATATTAAGCAAAATAACTACTGATAGTCAGTAAAGTATTAAAAGCTTAGCTTATGGTATTAGTGATATTTTATTAGGATGTAATGTAAAAACAAGTAATATATTTACTTTAGATTTTAAAATTATTAAAAGAGATTCTAATTATGAGTTTAAGTGAAACAAAATTCATATATGTAACATAGTTTTATGAGTATATTATGATTAATAAAAAGTGAAGGAGAAAAAAATGGCTTTAAATGATATTGCAATATCTAAAATTATTAAAGATATCAGAACAGAAGACGAAAAATTTGCATATTACTTATATGGTGTAATTACACAAGATATTAACAATAAATTTTACATTTTCAATTTTTCGGATAAGAAAATTGATTTATTTGAAATTGTTGGAATAGATACAGTAGTAGATTATTCATTTATCTCGTTAGATAGTATTCAATCAGTTAAGTTTTCTAATTGGTTATTTGGAATGGGTCGTAGAATAAAGATTATTTTGAAAGAAGGGCAAAAGGTCGTAATTAAGGTAAATAAATTTAATATAGGGGTGAAGAAACAAAAGGAACATCTAGTCAAAATAGAAGAAGAATACAGGAAAATGGGTTTAGTATTATAGCATATAGTAAATAGGGGTTAAGTTAGAATAAAATCTATTTTAGTAAATTAACTATTACTTATGTGTCAAGCGACTACACTTTGTGTGTTAGAGTGAAAAGTAACAATAAGAAAACGTTAACAGGCATACTTAAGTATGCAATATGATTAATTAAGATTGGAGGAATAGAAATGATAATGCCAACACATATTGTAGCTGTAGGTGGAATTACAGAAGATGAATATGGAAATATTCTTCTTGTTAAAACTCATAATAGTGGATGGGTGTTTCCAGGGGGTCAAGTTGAAGAAGGTGAAAATTTAATAGATGCTTTGACTCGAGAGATTAAAGAAGAAAGTGGAATTGATGTCGAAGTTTCCTATTTGATAGGGATATACTCGAATACTGGAAAACATAAAGGTTATAATGGGGTAAAAGTTGTTCCTACAAAAGTGATGATGGATTACGTATGTAAACCAATAGGTGGAGAACTGTGTACATCAGAAGAAACATCAGAGAGTTGCTGGGTATCAAAAGATAAAGTACTTGATATGATTGAAACACCAGCTATACGTGAAAGATATCAAGCATATTTGAATTTTAATGGAAGTGTGAATTATATGGAATATGTAACTCGTCCTGAGTTTAGATTAAAGATGAAAAGATATGTTTAATGTTTATTATATTTGTGTTAAGAAATACTAGGTGAAGACTATGTGATAGTCCATCACATAAACTTAATTAAATTAGTAAATGTGAAAACGTTTGCAGACCGATACACGTATATTTTTATATTAGTATCATATAAGTTTAAGGAGGTTGATTATATTGACATTAAAAGTGGATCTTAAAAAAGAAAAAAGATTTTCAAAGCATTCAGGGGTAGGAATAGCATCTTTTGTAATATCAATAATAGCAGGAATAATAATATGGGGATGTATAATTATCGGAGGATATCTTGAAGCAACAACAATAGGTGGATTACCTGAAGAATCAGGCACAATAGTAGTTATAGGGTTTTTAGTTATTTTAGGATTGTTTTTATGTTTATTTGGAACTGGGTTAGGTATTTATGGAGTTATTCAAAAGAATAGGAGAAGGATATTTTCCGTGATTGCTCTAGTTTTAAATGTTACTATGATATTACTAACAATTTTCTTAATCATATTAGGGAATATGGAGTAAAAGTATAGTATTTTCATATTGGTGCAGAATTATGATTATATAGTTAAATATTCAACTTATAATTTTTTTATCGAAAGCATTGTCTACGAAGAATGCTTGCTTCGTAAACAAGGAATGTTATATGAAGCTAGAAAAAAATTGATTTCTGAGGTGATTATTATAATAAAAGCAAAAAAAATATCAAATAATTGTAAGAAAGCTATTTTCAAAAACATTATTTTATATGTTATATCAGCAATTATCTTTTTTTTATGCAGTGGTAGTATATCAGTACTAAGAGGATGGATTTATTATATATTAGTTATTTCTGGTGCAATAATAAATAATTATATTTTATTAAAATATAACCCTGAAGTATTAAATTCAAGAGGAGAAGAAGGCAGTAATACAAAAGGCTGGGATAAAAAAATACTTGGGATATACTTTCTTGTACACATATTTATAATATCTAGTATTTCTGGACTAGATGTGGTGAGATACGAATGGTCAAAACTATCAAATGCATACATATTATTGGGCATTTTACTTTATACAATATCTTTATTTATTTGTACTTGGGCTATGGTAATAAATAAACATTTTGAGGGAACGGTTCGTGTACAAACTGAAAGAAATCATATGGTAATAAGTGAAGGACCTTATAAATATATCAGACACCCTGGCAATTTAGGGATGGTTTTTGCATCATTTATTCAACCATTAATTATTGGATCTATTTATGCATTTATACCAAGTATTTTTGTCGCAATTATGGTAGTTATTAGAACTCAGATGGAAGATAAGATGTTACAAAAAGAATTGAAAGGGTATAAAGAATATTCACAAAAAGTAAATTCTAAACTAATTCCGAAAATATGGTAGATTACGATAAAGAACTGAAGCACATTAATAGCATTTTTCAGACTTGTGTTTAGGGAAGATTTTTTAATTGCTTTAAATATTGCATTGAGGGGAAATATATGAGAAGGTTTGATAAAATAGAAACTAAGAAAATTATATTAAGAGAATTAGAAGAAACAGATATTCAAAAAGTTCACGAATATGCATCTGACCCAGATGTATCAAAATATGTACCATGGGGTCCAAATACATTAAAACAAACTCAAGAATTCGTGAAAATGTGTATAGATTATCAAAATCAAAAAGATAGAGTAGATTTTGAACTAGCTGTACTAGAGAAAAAAGATGGTAAATTAATAGGAGTTTGTGGATTGCATATCTCAGATATAGGTAATAAGGAAGGTTGGATTGGATATTGTATCAATAAACTGTATTGGGGAAAAGGGTATGGAACAGATATTGCAAAAACTGTTTTAGATATCGGATTTAATCAATTTAAATTACACAGAATTTATGCTACTTGTCACCCGAGTAATCTTGGCTCTAAAAAAATATTACAGAAAATCGGAATGCAAAAAGAAGGGCATTTGAGGAAACATTTGCGGTTTAAAGGTGGGTGGAGAGATTCTTTACTTTATGCAATTTTGGAAGATGATTATTATCAATAAGCTATAGATACAGGTGTTTAGATATTTTATGAATTAGTTTTGCTTTAAATAGGAGGGAATATGAAAAAAATATTTGTCATTTTAATATTATTAACTCTCTTGATTTGCTCATGTCAGAAAACTGATTTTATGAATGAATATTTTGAGAAGAATAAAATAAATGGAACAGTAATTATTTCTTCATTGAATACAGGTAAGGAATATATATATAATTTAGAGAGAAGTGAACAACGATTCTTGCCAGCGTCAACATTTAAGGTATTAAATACTCTAATAGCTTTACAAGAAAATATTGTTGCTGATGAATATGATATTATTAAATGGGATGGACAAGATAAGGGCTTAAAGGAATGGAATAAAGATCAATGCATAGCAACTGCTTTACCTGAAAGTTGTGTATGGTTTTACCAAGAATTAGCTAGAAGAGTTGGGCTAGAAAAGTATAATGAATATTTAGCAAAGCTAGGATATGGAAATGAAAAAACAGGTGAAGTGGTTGATACATTCTGGCTTGAAGGAGATTTGCGTATATCAGCTAGAGAACAAATAGATTTCATAAAGAACATTTATAATGAAACATATAGTTTTGATCAAAGGAATTATAAGATATTAAAAGAAGCAATGATTGTGGATGATACAACTGAATATATCTTAAGAGCTAAAACTGGTTGGGCTTTAAGAGTCAACCCACAAATAGGTTGGTATATAGGTTATGTTGAGACAAGTGATGATGTATGGTTTTTTACTTGTAATCTCGATATCATTGATAAGTCTTACAGTAAATATAGAAAAGAAATTGTGTATAGTGCTTTGAAGAAATTGAAAATAATAAAATAAGGCATAATAGTTTAGCTAAGTTTAAAAGAGTGCACCTGAGCTAAATCTTTTAAAGCATAGTATATTGTTAATGTTTTACTTTGAAATATAATATTGAAAGGAGAATAATTATGAAGCCAGTTTTCAGACAAAATCAATTATTTACGTTTTTATTGTATTGTAATGATGTTAAATTAGAAAAAAAGATATTAGATTGTGGAGCAGGTGGAAATCTACCACCATTAGCAATATTTGCAGAACATGGTTATGAAACGTATGGCATAGATATAAGCAAGGAACAGATAAAACGAGCAAAGATTTTTGAAGAGGAGCATAATTTAGAATTGGGGATTATAGAAGGCGATATGAAATCATTACCTTTTGAAGATGAATCTGTAAGTTTTATTTACTCATATAATTCAATATTTCATATGAGCAAAGAAGAGATTGGTATATCGATTAAAGAGATATATAGAGTGTTACCAAAAGGGGGACTAGCGTTTATTAATTTCGCTTCAACTAGAGATTTTAGAGCAACTATGGGTGAAAAAGTGAGGGATGGAGAATACCTACAAGAAGAACATGGCGAGAAGATACTTCATAGCTATTTTGAAGAAAATGAAGCTGAAAAGTATTTTAACGGATTTAAAATTATTTATAAAGAAAATAGAGTTAGAGAAGGTTATGCAAGTGAAAATAGGAAGATAAAATTAGGCTTTATTGATTATATTATTGAGAAAATATAGATGCTATAGGAAAGAAACTATGATAATCAAGGAACCTAAAAGTTTCTAAGTAAACTAATTTAAGATTAATTTTGTTTCATCATGCGACATGAAGTGTTAAAAGATGCAAATTTAATTCAAGAAGATTTGTATCTACTAAAAAACCACCGACTGATATTGAATCGGTGGTTATTACTTGATTTATGATATGTCAACGCAATAAAATTTAAGCATGGGATGAGAAGTTACCTATAGAACCTTACTATATTTGAGTTATTTGGTGCAAGATGAGTTGCGTTGAAAATATGGGCTTGAATTTCATACACAGAATCATTTTGTATAGGGGATTCATCATCTTTTTTCACATTATCTCTAAGTTTAAATGCAGCTTGGAAAGTTCCTTGATTATTAGTTTTTACTATCATAGCTTCTATTTTTCCATTAGGAAAAGTTAAATCAACACGTAGCTTTTGGTCACCTATATGAGGAGTAACATGACCTTTAACTGCTAATATACTTTGTGTTGTTTGTTCCTTATCGTCTTCTATGTGAATTTTACTTCTATGCTTTGGTAGTACTTTAGTTAATATACCTCCTATAGGAGCCATCCACGAACCGGGAACTCCAGTCATATCAAGATTCTTAGTATAATAACGTGCTACAGTACCAAATACACTTATATTTGCCTCTTTAACCTTCAAATCACGAATATCTGTCGTTGGAACGACTAATAACTCAAATATTTTTTCTTCAAGAGGTTCCAACCAAATCCATCTATGTGGAAAATATACATGAAATCCCTGTGGTACACCTTGTAATCCTATTCTTATTAAAGTTTTTTCTTTAAGTGGATTACGAACAGACATTTTTAATGAAACTGGTTCAGGAATTGAAGACGGTGGCTGAAAAGTGAATACATTTTCTTGTGCAAAATTATTTCCACCAGTAACTTCTCCAAGTTGTTGCTCTATAGCAACCTTTAGACATGTATGTTCTCCAACACGTGGAACCCAATTAACATAGTTTTCAATAGAATCATTCTTAGGTACAAGAGCTATTTCATCTGTCTTTAAAGGTGTCCATGTTCCGTTATCGCCTACTCCTGGGGGAGTAACTGCATAATACGTAAGTAAAACCTTGGTGGCATCAATACTTCCATCGTTATGAACACGTGCCCAAAAACGGTTGATTTCAAGTGGTCTTGGTTCGTCTCCATTTCCAGTGGGATTACCGCTATTGTCTGTAAAATCATAAGTTCCAAAAGGTATCCTATCTATCCAAATATCTTTTGTTTCATACTTTTCATTCCAAGGCTCGATACGAAGATCAAAATTACCATTTGGTGTATCGGCAATTTCTTGAGCCCATTCTACCTTTACTTTACAAACAAGAGGGGATGTATCAACTTCATCTTCAACAACGGTAATTTTAAGTCCCCTTAAAGGATCTATAGCAACATCATTTTTAAGCATAACCTTTGGATCATGTAACAAAGTAATTATTCGCATTTGTTGATTGTTATTAACAACATCAGTTATTGCTTTAGTAACTATAATGCCTCCAGTTTTAGTTGTTCCAAGTGGCAAAGGTATATTTTCATCAAATATTTGTGTATTTGTACTAGATGTTTCTGGGCGTTGTCTTACTTCTATAAAATAATATAGCCCGTTGCTAATTTTTATACGAATAAGATGGTAACGGTTAGATACAGTATTCTGACTAAGACCGTGGGCTACTAGTTCATATTCATTTGAGCCAGGAGTATCACCAGGTCTAGGAAATGGATTACGATCCCATTGAAGATCTAATATATTACTGTTATCATAGTAACCCAGCTGATGCATATAAAAACCAGAAAACATAGGATGTGAGTCATGATTTCCCATCATATCAAATGAAGTGGCTGTTGCTGTGGTTGGATCTACTAAATCTGAGGCATATACATCTTCACCTAAAACCAAACCACCCTCAACCAAATTATGTCCAATTTCATGAGCTATTCGTCCCCAATCAGCATCATGACGGGCAGCTATAAGATTCAAAGAGTGGTTTGCAGTTATATTAATATTAGTTCCTGAACCGTCATCATAAGCGAAATTGTTTTGACTCCATCCTCCCCAAGCCCGAACTCCTAAACCTGGCAGATAAACAATTGCTGCCATTAAATCATAATTGTCTATATTTAAATTATCATCTACAGCGCCCTTAGCAGATTCTGCCATCAGCTGTCCAAGAACAGCATTATCAATATTAGGGTATCCTGACGATCCATTTGTTCTATGATAATGAGCTGAATTATTTAAAAGTGGAATGAAGTCAATTACATCTACGTCAATATTCAGTGTACCGTAACTTACTTGGTCATAGAAATTTGTCACATTTTCAAAAATATCAACAATGTCTTGTCTAGCAGTAGTCAAATTGGTTGGAGTAAGATCTGTAGGATAACTAGGAACTACAAGCACCTTTACTGTTCCAGTTGCAGGAATATTGCCTGTTGAAGGTATACCATTACCTGATTCTCTTCCATAAAAAGAATATGGTGGTCCATCTTTTTCAGACCCAGGCTTTGGCCAAGGAAGCTTCTCAAAGTTTCCAGGACCTACAGCTGTACTATTTCCTACAGTTACCTTAACCAAGCCATTTTCAGTAAAGGGATCAGTCAATACTAAAAGTCGATTTGAACTACTCTCAACTACATGTGCGGGTTTTCCACCGACTTCAACAAAGTTTTCTGTACGCTTTTCAGAAAAATTATGTCCAACAATTACCATAGTAGTTCCTGAATACCCTTTCCTTGGTTGAAATTCAATTATATTTGGTTCTGTTGTAGATATAGCATGGTTATCAATAAATTGTTGGAACTTTTCAGGGTCTACGAGATGTTCTTTTATGTTGCTAACTAGATGGGAAATATTAATTTTACTACTCAATTTAGACAGCCTCCTGTACTAAAAGTATGTGATTTTGCTATTTTCAATTAAGTATGCTTATTTGCAAGCTCTACTCAATTTTAAATTTCCCAATTCTACAAAATTTTATTACATATAGAGGGTTTTAAAGTTGCAGTAAGTTTTCTGCAACTTTTTCCCGAAAATAAGGAAGTTTACATAGTTAACAGTTTACTGTTATGGAAAATAAGAGTATAATATTGTAGAAGGTTGTCTTAATGTTTTAGCTTATAGTAGATTGATAGAACACACAGTAACTTCTAGGGTATTCATGTCCAAAACTACGGAGATATAACGAAAGTTAATCAAAAATAGTTTTAGAAAGATACAAATTGTAAAGACAAGTTCTACTACAGGAAGATTTCGCGAACTGCTATTCGTGAATGTAAGAGTTATAATTTAATAGATAAAAAAGGAGATATTATGCAGAATACAAAAATAAACAATAGTAATAAAAATGAATTATTAATAACAATTTTAATGATTGTATTAATAATAGGTTCGATATTTATTGATTTATTATTATATGTACCTTTAATTTATTTTTTTATAGAACGCCGTCTTAAAAAACGTTCATGGAATGAAGCTGGAGTTAAATTTAAAAATATATATAAAGATTTGAAAGATAACTGGTATTTAATAATTTTAGTTGGTATCGTTTTTCAATTCTTGGCTGTTTATATAGGAAAGTCTTTGTTACCAGAGTATATTGAACATGTAAAAAGTAGAATACCATTATTTAATTTAGAAAACATCATACCCTTGTTTATTCTTATAATATTTGCAACATTACTTGAAGAAATTATTTTTAGAGCATTCTTACAGGAACGATTAAGTCAAAATATGAAGTCGGTAATAGCTATATTAATCACATCAATTATATTTGGAGTTGCACATGTTGAATACGGGGTAATCAGTATTGTTATATTTGATGTTTCCACAATAATTGTTGATAGTATTATCTATGGTTTAATATATGAGAGGTCAAAAAATATTTTGGTATCGTGGATTGCACATTTGCTTGCAGATATTGTTGGATTATTACTATTATTAATGGTTTAATGAATATAACTGACTAAATAATTATCTTAGTCTACTACTTTGGAAGGTTCTATTAGGGGAAATAAAAATTATATTGTTTATTCGTAAACTATATATATTAGTATTAAAGAATCGATAGTACAGGTTGTTGGTTTGTAAAACTTATGAAAGGGCTATGGGGGAAAATGGAGACACTAAAGAAATATATGAGTAATTTAGAGAATATAAGACTATTAGAAATTATTAATATAGATTATGATGAATATAAAGAGGAGGCAATTAAAGCAGCTAAAGAAGAATTAATTTCTAGAGGGATAAATAATTTTCAAGTTTCGAAAAAAAGTATGTTGGATAATGATTATACTGAATACATTACTCTTCAGGAATTAATTTCACAAGTTAAATTTAAAGATGTATTTAAAAAACTTAGAACACTTTATAACATTGACAAATCATTAAGTAGTCATTATAAAAATATATTTAACGATTTACTATTAATAGATTCTTCAAATTGTAATAATATTATTATCTTAGTTCAAGAGACAGATAATATATTTGATCCATTAGTAAAAGAATGGCAAGTAATTGGACAAGATATAAAAAATGAAGAAGTTTTTGATATAGATTATCTAGAATGGAAAGATTGGATGTCTAGTTTAGTAAAGAAAAGTCTAATAAAGATGATAGGAAAAGATAGTTATGTAGCACATTGTTTATATTGTATGACAAAGCATGGACTTTCGCAAGAAGAAGTAAGTAAGAATTTCGACAATATGGAAATAAACCAGGTAGGAGATGAAGCTATATTAGACAATCAAATAATAGATTTCAAGTGCGAATGCGAAGAAGTACATCCTTGGTTGCGATTTTGGGCAAGAGAAATAGACTATTCAGTGTTTAGTTATATAATTTTTTTGATAATACCGTTATTGCCTAAAGAAGTTACTAGAAAATTATTTTCAATAAGAGGAGTTATTGGGTTTACACCTATCATATGGATTTTTATTGAATCATTATTAATATCAAAAACAGGAACAACATTAGGTAAATGGCTTTTTAGTATTAAAATAAAAAAGAATACAGACAAATTATTATCTTACAAAGATTCATTTTATAGAAGTTCTTTAGTTTGGGTAGTAGGATTAGGTTTAGGAGTTAGGTTTGTTCAAGTTGTTACTCAAATAATTGCGTATATAAAACTATTAGATGAAGGTAAGAATGTATGGGATAAGAAAGTGGATTCTAAAATAGTGTATGGTCAAATAGAAAAATGGAAAATTGCAATAGCAACTTTTATTTTGATAATAATACCTGTGTTTGAAATTATAATATTTAACAATAAATATTAAGAGCGAAAAAATTTATAAATTTATTATTTGAGAAAGTGATTGTAAAAATGAAATATTCATTAGGAGGATTTAACATGAAAATTGGTATAATAGGACCAACAGAAAATGAAATCATGCCTTTTGTAAAGTGTATTTCAAATGATAAAATCGTATCAACTGCTTTGTTAAAATTTCATAATGGGATTTATAATAATATAAATGTTGTTGCTTTGTATTGTGGAGTATGTAAGGTTAATGCAGCAATTGCAGCACAAATATTAATAGATAGATTTAATGTTACTCATATTATTGTCACTGGTGTTGCAGGAGGTATGGGCAAGTCTTTGAAAATAGGTGATACAGTGATAGCTACTAAGATTGCTTATCATGATGTTAGTGATGGTATATTAACAGAATATCATCCTTGGATGGAAAGCATTTATTTTAAAAGCGACGAGTTATTAATTGAACATTGTAAAAGAGCTTTAAAGCAAGAAAGGTTTGAGCAAACAGTTCACTTTGGAAAAGTTGTTACTGTGAAGCATTTATAACTCAAAATGGTCGTAAAGAAATCATATCAAAATACAACCCTTTATGTGTAGATATGGAAACTGCTAGTGTTGCACATGTGTGTTATGCGAATAAAATACCATTTTTAGCTATTAGAACAATAACTGATACAGAAGAAGAATGTGGAGATGAAGCATTTAAGAAAAATTGTAAAGAAGCTTCAATTAAATCAATAAAAATATTAAAAGCATTTTTAAAACAGCTAAAATAGCAGTAAATTTACTAATACTTTTATTTCTGAACTTTTTGATAATAAAAGTAAGTCTTATCAAGCTATAATAAAAAGCCAAGAATTGACCAAAAGTCTACTAAAGTCAATAGATAAATTACTAGAATTTCTTGAATTAAGATTTGAAAAATATTACTTTGAAAATAGTGAAATAATATTTAGGTCTGAAGAGGATTTAAGAGAGTGCAATAAAATTATTGATGAACTTAATATATTAATTGATTAGTATATTAAGGTTATAAATGAGTATGTGAATTGAAAAAGATTTTAATTTATTGATGATATACATAATATAAAACTAATTTAGTATATACTTGTTGTTTATATTATAAATATATTTGAAAGGATGATAACTATGACATTTGATGAATTATATTATATTGCAAAAAAAACATTGAATCCTAAGAAGCTTTCGAGAAATTCTTATGCAGGTTCTGTTGCAGCAGCAATACTAAGTGAAAGTGGAAAAGTTTATACAGGTGTATGTATTGATACACCTGGTTCTATGGGGTTTTGTGCAGAACATTCTGCAATTGCTACCATGATTACTGCTGGGGAAAACAGAATATTAAAACTGATTGCAGTTTATCAAGATGGAACAATAATTCCACCTTGTGGAAGATGTAGAGAATTTGTTTGCCAAATTCATGATGATAATTATAAGTGTGAGGTAATGGTAAAAAAAGATATAATCGTAACTATAAATGATCTGTTACCATATCATATGGAATACAAGTAAATCTTAATGTTTATTATTATGCTGAGGCATACCACTTAGCCATTAACACATTTCTACTTCCAGTAAAATTAAAACATTAGCTAAGCTAATAGCAGCAGGGTATTCCTTTGGGATCAAAATGTGTGGATTATATTTTTGAGCTTATTTCCAGATAGAAGGGAGTATTATATAATGAAAGAAACTAGATTATATTATGTTGACTGGTTGAGAGTGTTTGTAATAGTGTCACTAGTACCATATCATGCTGCATTAACATATACAGGATTAGGTGATATTTATATTAAGAAAATTATTACCGACTTTAGAGTTATACCATATATTTTAGTTACAATGCCCTTAGATAGCTTTTTTATGACATTACTATTCTTTTTGGCTGGAATAAGTTCATATTATGCATTAAAATATCGAAAGAAAGAAGAATACATAAAAGATAGATTAAAAAAGCTTTTAGTACCATTAGTCTTAGGAACGATATTTTTGTGTCCATTACAAGCTTATTCCAAAGCATTATATTATGGTTTTAAAGGTAATTATTTTCAGTTTATACCAAAATTTCTTTCTGTCAAAATAGTGGATTATTTAGGATATGCTCATTTATGGTTTATATTGTATTTGTTAATATTTTCTTTAATATGTCATCCATTATTTTCAAAGTGGATAAAAGATGAATCTCAATTTATTAAATTAAAGAATTTTGTTAGTAAAAAAAATAATATATATATACCAATTATATGGGTTATTATTGTAGAAATATTGTTAAGACCTTTATTTCCAGGTATGCAAATTTTAATAATGGATTGGGCGAATGATATAGTGTATATAAGTGTATATATTTTCGGCTTTATTTATGCATCTGATTGTAGAATACAAGATAGGCTTGATAAAATGTTAAGTAAATCAGCTATTCTAGTGTTAATATGTCTTATAGCATTATTTGTGATTTATTGTTATTGGCTACTATATAATGGTGATAGTATTATAGTAACTGTTATATGGGCTTTTCTTAAAGGGGTATATGAATGTTTCATGATAATAATGTTATTAGGGCTTGGAAGGAAGTGTTTGAATAAGGAAAGTAAGGTATTAAGGTATTTAAGTAAAGCATCATTTACGTATTATATATTTCATCTCCTACCAGTAAGTTATTTTACATACATTTTTGTTAGCTCAAGTCTTAATGAATATAATAAATATTTGGTAACAGTATTGCTATCATATATTACAATAGCTATATTCTATGAATTAATAAAAAGAATGAAAATTATAGTAAGAAGAATAAGCTCAGATATTCCTAAGGGGTTAAGCGACTACTTCAACTAACAAAATACTTTACTCATGTCAATAGATGGTGATTAGAATATTTGGGAAACTATTTATTTCAAAAAAGGAGAAAAAATATGGAGAAAAAATGGTTGAAATGGGCTAAACAATTGCAGACAATTGCTCAAAATGGATTAGAATATTCAAATAATAAGTTTGATATTGAGAGATTTGAGCAATTAAGAGAATTAAGCATAGAAATTATGAGTGAGTATACAAATGTAGACAATTCCAAAATTAGGACTTTATTTGCTAATGAAACAGGCTACCAAACTCCAAAAGTAGATGTAAGAGCTGCTATATTCAAAGAAGATAAAATCTTACTTGTTAGGGAGCAGAAAGACAACAAATGGTCATTACCTGGAGGTTGGGCTGATATAGATTTAAGTATATATGAAAATGTTATTAAAGAATCAATGGAAGAATCAGGGGCTAAAGTAAAACCTAAAAGAATTATTGCAGTATTAGATAGAAATAAACATATAGATGATATTTATCCCTACTCTATATATAAAGTTTTTGTTGAATGTGATTATGTGGAAGGAAAATATCAGGAAAATATAGAAACTGTTGAGTCGAGTTTTTTTGATATAAATAATTTACCAGAATTATCAGTTGGCAGAAACACCAAATCACAAATTGAAATGTGTTTCAAAGCAAGAAAAGAAGATGTATTTGAAGCAATATTTGATTAGTTTGCCCGTTTTTATGATAAAGACTTGATAAAACTGTCAATGCTAACCTTGAAAAAGGATGGATTCCTAAAGGGTGAGAAACATCGGAAATAACAGTGCGTTATAGGGCATTTTGATAATAGCCAATAAAATACAGTTAAAGAAACAAATATGTTGCTAAATAGAAGGCTATTAAATTTACTTCAATAAGGAGAGATAAAATGTATTTTATTGACCACATAAACAGATATGTTTCAAATGTTGATAAATTTATAGTTTTTTATAGAGATGTGCTTGAGTATGAGTTAATAGATAAAGGTATAAAGACAAATGGGAAAAGGTATGCAATTTTAAAAGGTAGAGGACATGAGCTATTTATTTCTGAAAGAGAAGATTTTACTATGGAAAAAGAACAGAACTTTAGACATATTGGCTATTATGTAGAAAATGCAGATGAATTATTTGAAAATTTGAAACTGAAGGGTTATATTAAAAAAGAACTAGAAATTATAGAAAAACCATTTTCAAGACAATTCTATATAAAAGATCCTGATGGGTTTGAAATAGATTTGATTCAATGGACAGATAAACAAAGATATTATAATAGCTTAAAAAATAAGAATTGTAAGAACTAATTATTTATATTGGTGAATTAACATAGTTTTTAAAGATATGTTATGAAATTGAAAGTTTGGTTAATGCAAATGAAATAATAATAAAAATGCCAAATCGTATAAAAGTTTTTTTATACATAGTGTCGTTTGCTAAGTACATTTACTTTCTCTAGGGCATTCAAGTCTAAAAACTACGAAGATATATACTCATTTCAAAAATAGTCATAGAAAGATACAATGTCCACTGGATGAATTGATGAAGTAGGTGGAGTTCTACTACAGTAGAATTTCACGAACCAAAGTCTGTAAATCCCAATAATATTAGAAGTATATACGAACTATTATTCGAAGATGTAAGAATTAGTCGAAACAAGTTTATGTTTAAGGAAAACTTCGAAATTATAGGAGGAGATTTGATTATGAGTTATGTTATTATTGGATATATATCATTATATACAGTTATATGGTTACATGAAGTAGGACATGCAATTATGTATAAAAAATATGGATGTAAAAAAAATGCTTTCAAAGTTAATGTTCCTTTTTATTTTGCATTTTCTACACCAGAACCAGTGAATTTGGATAAGTTACAAAAAATAAATTTAAGACAAAATTTCTTTGTAGGAATAGCTGGAATTGTAGTAAATATTGTTTTTGGAACAATTGGGTTTATTATAATTAAGTTATTTGAATTTAATACAAATTCTTTATTTTACTTTTTCTTATATTCATTCACATTATTTCACTTTGTTGAAGCCGCTACCTATATGGTAATTAATAATATTTATGTTGCTAGCGATATAGTTTCAGTTCAAAATTACAAACCATTATATAGAATACCGATATTTATTTTGGGTTTAGTAGTTACATATATTATAGTAAATTTACTTATTAGTAGTGAAGAAATTTGGAAAACTGGATTAATAGCTATAACAATTATAACTGCATTTATGATGGGAGTTCTGAGGATAGTCTTTAGTATTTTAAATAAGAAATCAAAAAAGGTTAATACCAAGTAATTGTAGTATATTGCTTCTTTTTACTTCGTCTAATAATGTTAGCACAAGGGTGCCTAGGGTAAGGAGCACCACCTACGAAGAGAGGCTTTGAACGTCTATTTCAGGAACGTTGCAAACACTAGACGTTAGGCGAATTAGATTTACAATACATCAAATTTCTATAATATAAGGAAAAGAAAAAACGGGGGAAACAGAATGTTCATATATAAAACCATTATTTTCGATTTAGATGGAACTTTATTTAAAACTGACACTATATTTTTAGAAGCTCTTAATAAGGTTTGTATGACAAGAGGGATAGAACCATGGGATAGGGATAAGATGATAGAACTTATTGGAAAACCTATGACGGATATATGTAGAATTATATTTGGAGATACAATAACAGATGATGAAATAGGGTTAGTACGAGATGAGGTAAGAGCAATAGAGGGAAAACTACTTATTGAATCAGGTATGCTATATGATGGTGTTGCTGAAATGCTAAATAAACTAAAGGAAACTGGTTATACTCTTTGTATTTGTACTAATGGTAGTGAAATTTATGCAAATAAGATACTGAAAAACTTTGGACTTACTAATAAATTTTCTATTATTAAATCAGAAGTCGAAGGTCTTTCAAAAGAACAGCAGATAAAACAAATTCTAGATGAAAGTAGATGTTGCAGTGCTATAGTTGTAGGAGATAGGACTACAGATTTTGAAGCAGCTAATGATGCAGGGTGTCTATCTATTGGTGTTTCTTATGGCTATGGTTGTAACGAATACTTACAAGCAGACTTTGTAGCTAATACACCAATGAATATTTATAACATAATTATGAAGATAAATAGTGTTTATTATCAAGTATCTAGACAAATAGTAAAATCTAAAAAGAAAAACAAGCCACTTATAGTTGGAATAAATGGGGTAGATACTTCTGGAAAGACAATATTTACGAAAGAATTATCAAATTACTTGAATAAAGTAGGATGTCATGTTCAGACGATTCATATGGATGATTTCCATAATCCTTCTAGTATACGATATAGAGATTTTGACCCCATTCTTACCTATATAAATAATGCGTTTGATCTTAATCGTATAGAAACTGAGATATTAAAACCAGTCATTGCAAAAGGATTGCTGGATAAAGAGGTTACCTTATTAGATTTAGAAACTGATGAATTTAATATTACAAAAAAATATGAAATTAACCATGATACAATTATTTTATTCGAAGGAGTATTGCTATATAGACAACCTATTGATAAATATTTTGATTTGAGAATATACTTAGATATTCCATTTGATGAAGTTATTAAAAGAGCCTCTTTAAGGGATGAATATTTAATGGGATCAACAGTTATAGAAAGATATCAACAAAAATATATTCCTATTCAGAAGCGGTATATTGAAAAGTTTCATCCAATGGAAAAAAGCGAAATTATAATTAATAACAAAAATTATGAGAAACCTGAAATAGTAGTTATTAAAAATCATAATATTTATAAAGAAAAAAAGTGTAGAGTAGAGTTAAAGCAAGCTGAAAATGAACATTTAGCTGTTATACGAAATTTACATAAAGAAAATGATGTTAGAGAAATGCTTGGAGTTGTAGAGTTACCTGATGAAAATTATCTTAAAAGCAAAAGTAGTATATGTTACAGTATATTGAATGAGAATAAAGAGTTTATTGGAATAATTGAATTTTTCAATATCTCATGGAAGAACAGAAGATCAGAATTGAGTATTATTATTAAATCAGAGTATAGAGGAAAGGGTTATGGATACGATTCAATAAAAAAAATACTTGATATAGGCTTTGGAGAATTAGGGTTTAATAGAATATGGTTAAGAGTATTAGAGCATAATAGCCAAGCTATTAAGTGCTATATCAATGTAGGTTTTTTGAAGGAGGGTATATGTAGGGAAGAAAGTATGAGGTTTGGAAAGTTTCAAAACCAATTACAAATGAGTATATTAAAAAAGGAATGGATTCTACAAAATGAGAATTAATTTCTTCAATGTTGGATTTATCTGAGTTTCTACTATTATGTAAAATAAGATTATAACAAGTACAATTGTAAATATTGCCTCGCATATATGTGTTATATAGTAGCTATTCTATGGTCAGTATTTTTATTTGGGGATTAGTGTAACTAAAGCACCTAATTTTCTAATTCCGTTAAGGGAAAGCTATACAGAAATATTTTGATTATATTAAGAGTTCAGAATATAAACTAAAGTAATTGGCTACTGGTATGAACTACACGGCGTGAATGCGAAAACATCAGTCGACAGTTATTTCTGAGAGAGGTGAAGATATGAATAAAGTTTATAAGTTTAAAACACAAATAATCGGCACTGATAAAGTAAATGGTGCATATGTTAGGTTTCCTTATGATGTGAAAGAGGCTTTTGGTAACAGTGGTATTATTAAAGTTGAAGCAACATTTGATGGTTACAAATATAGAGGGATACTTGCGAAAATGGGTACGGACTGTCATATAATTGGAATTACTAAGGCTATAAGAGTAGCAATAGGTAAAGAACCAGGTGATACTATTGAAGTTACAATTACAAAAGATAACAAAAGTAGATTAGTAGAAATTCCAAAAAGATTAAAGGAAGGATTGGAAGCTAATCCTTTAGCACAAGAATTTTTTAATACCCTTACGGACAGCCAAAAAAATAAATTCATTAAGTATATTACATCTGCTAAAAAACAAGAAACCATTGCTAAAAGACTAGAGAAATCCCTTAATATGTTAAATACTAATGAGAAGATGAAATAAAGGTAGTAACTATTTAGTTAGCTAATAATTTCAGATTGTGGCTATGTTGTTGCATTATATAATAATATATTTCAGATGATACGCACATTCATTAAGTTTCCAAATGTAGGAGGTGGAGTGTATGATTAAAGACTTACATATTAAATTAATAACAGAAGAGAATAAAGAATCTGAGCATTTGCTACTATATCAAGAGGATACTGAAACATTTGTAGTTATTTTTCCAGGGGGTAATAATCTATGCGACAGACCAATTTTACATTACATAAGGAAAGCATCTTTGATAAAAGGATATGATGTTTTATGTATTTCTTATACTAATATAAATAACTGTGATAAACCATTAGAGGATAATATAAGTTTTATAGTTAATGAAGTAAGCAAAGTTATAGATAAATGTTTTGATAATAGAAAATATAAAAGAATAATACTAATTGGCAGATGTTTTGGAAGTCTAATATCAGGTGCATTTAGAGATACGAAAGAATATAGTATCGATAAGCATATTTTTATATCTCCAACAAGAATAACTTTAGACTACATTAATAAGTATGGGGGACTAGTTGTAACTGGAACTAATGATAATTATTTAAGTAAGGAGGAAAGAAATCTTTTAGTCAATAATAGAGGTATAGAATTAATGATAGTAGATGAGGCTAGTCATTCTCTAGAAACTGAAGATAATATAGAACATACATTAGAGGTTTGTAAAGAAGTAATTATGAGAGTAGATAACTATATCATATAAGTTAACAAAAGTAATTGGCTCTTTCGTAAGATATTCCATAAAACACAATGTTCACGTTCTTTTGGACAAGGATAAAGCTTTGCTGGTTAAACTCGTTTGGGAGGTTGCTGCATTGATTAAAGAATTATAGTTGTTTTAGGAATATATTTTACTATACTTATATTATATCATTTATTATGAAAAAAATATAGACTTGAATTTTCTAGTATATTCCACTAAAATATGATTATCACAAATTTGAAAGGAGACAGGTACCACCAAGGAATATTTCTTTAGGTCAAAGTCCATTTGGGGACATAAGTAAATGTTTAATTAGTTCTACTTGAAGGATGTTTCATATTATTCACTATTATGTACTAATTGGATAAATTTATGTTATTGGAACTAAGTTTATCAAAAAATAGAAATGGGGGATGAGATTGCAATATAGAAAATTTGGCAAGCTTGACTTTGAAGTATCAACATTAGGTTTCGGATGTATGAGGTTACCTGTATTAGATGGGGAATCAGGAGAAAGAAATATTAATATTGATGAAAAAGAAAGTATAAGAATGATCCGTTATGCAATAGATAATGGAGTAAACTATTTTGATACTGCTTATTTGTATAACAAAGGGAAAAGTGAAATTATATTAGGGAAAGCACTAAAAGATGGTTATAGAGAAAAGGTTAAAGTAGCAACTAAGATTCCTATATGGTTAGCGAAAACTCATGATGATTTATATAAAATATTGGATGAAGAACTTGAAAGATTAGATGTTGAATATATAGATATGTACTTGTTACATATGCTTAGCCACATGAATTGGGAAATGGTAGAAAAATTAAAAGTCTTTGATTTTCTAGACAATGCTAAAAAATCTGGAAAAATAAAGCATGTAGGTTTTTCTTTTCATGATGGATTTCATTTATTTAAAGAAATAATTAATTCTTACGATTGGGAATTTTGCTATATACAATTTAATTATTTAGATGAAAATTATCAAGCAGGTATAAAGGGATTAAAATATGCATATGACAAGGGTCTTGCAGTTGTAATTATGGAACCTCTAAGAGGCGGTAGTCTAGTAAAAATTATACCTGAGGATGTTAAAAAAATATGGAATCAATCTGATGTGAAAAGAAGTCCGGCTGAATGGGGATTTAGATGGGTATGTAATCACCCAGAGGTAGCTACAGTTTTGAGCGGTATGAGTAATATGAATCAATTAGAAGAAAACATTACAACATTTAGTAATGCTTTAGCAGGTTCTTTAACGAATAAAGAATTAGAAACCATAAATAAAGTCAAAAAAGTATATAAACAAAATATTAAAGTTAACTGTACCCAGTGTAATTATTGTATGCCATGTCCAGAAGGAGTATATATTAGAGGAATATTTAACTTTTACAATAATGCAGCATTATTTAATAAAAAGCAAGAAGCAATTGAATTTTATAGTAGAATGAAAAAGATGGGCAAAGACTATTCACGCTGTGTAGGGTGTAGAAAATGTGAGAAAATCTGTCCGCAGCATTTACCAATAACAGAACTTCTAAAAGAAGCACACAATGCTTTTGAAAATGGATTATAAAGAATCAAAAATGTTGTCCTGCCTTATACTAAGTGACCTTGCAATATTTTTCTGGTGAGAACTATGCCTATTTTAGGAAGTAGATCTAGTTTTTAAGATATGCCTTGTAGTAATATTCAATGCATTTTTAATCTCATTTGATTTTTCTAAAGCCTTTAAAGCATTTCATATATTTATCTTAGAATAAACTTTGCTAAGACTTAGATATTTTAATGTTAACTATTATATTATTACGATAACTTAGAGGGGGTAAATCATGAGCAATAATTACAAAATTCACAATGAAACAGCGAGTATTAATGAATCAGAAATGGTTAATATTGGTGGTGTTGATCAGTATGTACTTGTACGAGGAAAAAGGATTGACAATCCTATAATGCTTTTTTTACATGGAGGTCCTGGTGCTCCTTTGAGTCCTATTGCTTTTCATTTTCCATCTGATATTGAAGAAAACTTCTTAGTAGCTCATTGGGATCAAAGAGGAGCAGGAAAATCATATCATGATAATATTTCTAAAGAATCAATTAATGAAGAACAATTTATTGAAGATACTATAGAAGTAGTAGATTATCTCATTAGTAAATATAATAAGGAAAAAATTTATTTGTTAGGATTATCTTGGGGATCTTTATTAGGCATTAATGCTGTACATAGATATCCTGAAAAATTCTACGCTTATATTGCATCAGGTCAAATAGTAGATGCACAAGAAGGTTTAAAAGTTGCGTACCAAGCTTTACTAGATGAAGCAAAAAGACAAAATAATGTTGAAGCTATAAAAGAGTTAGAACAGATTGGTGATGTGCCACGTAAGAATAGTGATGATAATTTGGTACAGCTAAAATGGGTAAGACAATTTGGTTTTGGTGAAAGAAACACATCTCACTTATATGAAGAAAGCTGCAGTGATGAAGAAATGCAGAGGATAGTACAAGGTGTTGAATTTACTTGCAATCATATGTCAGATTTATTTAAATTAAGTGTTAATCATATAAAAGAAATTAAAGTACCTGTTTATTTCTGTTCAGGAAGAGATGATTATCAAACACCTTCATTAGTTGTAAAAAAATATTGTGAAAAATTGATAGCACCAAAAAAAGATTTTATATGGTTCGAAAATTCAGCTCATGCTCCAATCTGTGATGAACCTGAAAAATTTAAAGATGTGCTCTTGGAAATATTAAAAGAAACAAATTAAAAACCTATTTGAAATAGAAAAGACAAATCTCCCTCCACATTATATATGGAGGGAGATTTGTGTTTTCTCTATGTCTTAGTACAAAGCTAGTTTTATATAACAACGACAATATCTAAGTAATACATTAATAATGCTTAAAAATGGTTTTTTTAATAATTATTTGATATAATATAAAAAATGGAAACTTGTACATATTATATTATTTGCTAACTTATGAATAATTATAATGATTATGAAATATGGATTAGTAAATAATGAAAAAATTATTTATATTTACTTTAGCAATGAGAAATTATAGGAGATGATAAAATGAGTTTTGCTATTGAAGTTAATAATTTAATAAAAAGTTATGGAAATCATACTGTAATTAATAGACTTTCATTTGCTGTTAATGAGGGAGAGATATTTGCTTTATTAGGGGCAAATGGTGCAGGAAAAACAACTACGCTTGAATGTATCGAGGGTATTCGCAAGTACGATTCTGGTCACATAAAAATAAATGGAACATTTGGTGTACAACTTCAATCTTCTTCATTGCCTAATAGTATTACTGTTTTGGAGTCTTTTAAACTTTTTTGTAAATGGAATAGAGTAAATGAAAACATTGAGTTATTGGACAGATTTGGATTAATAGATTTAAAAAATATGCAGTATAGTGCTATGTCAACAGGTCAGAAAAGAAGACTTCATTTAATGCTTGCTTTAATAAGTAATCCAAATGTTGTATTTCTTGATGAACCAACAGCAGGACTTGATGTAGAGGGTAGAGTTTCATTACATAAAGAAATAAGAAAGCTAAAAGAAGATGGAAAAACAATAATTATGGCAAGTCATGATATGGCAGAGGTTGAAAGTCTATGTGATAGAATTGCAATATTAAAAGATGGAAAGATAGCTTTTACGGGAACAGCAAAAGAATTGACTACAAATAGCTACTTAAATGAAACTAAGATTTACATAAAAACATTAAAACCTTTGGAGAAATATGATTTTAAATTTAGTAGCTACTATGGTATGGACCAAGATTACCTTGTTGTTGTTACTACAAAAATAGATGATGCTTTACTTGAATTACTTGGTTTTTCTAAAGAAACAAACAACAATGTCATTGATGTGAAAATAGAACGTGCAACACTTGAACAACGCTTTATAGAAATTGCAAAGGAGGGTAAATAATGAATGCATTTTTATATGGAGTAACACTTCAGTGGAAGTTGGATATAAGAAATAAAGGAGTATTGCTTACATATTACATTGTACCATTGATATTTTTTGGATTTATTGGAACTATTTTTGCTTCGATCAATCCAGAATCAAAGGATAGCCTAATACAATCGATGACTATTTTTGCTATCACTATGGGGGCTATTATAGGAGCACCAACGCCGTTAGAGGAATTGTACTCAAGCGATATAAAAAAAGCATATAAAGTAGGGGGTATTCCCTTATGGATGGCAGCAGTAAACAACTTTATTTCAGCTTTTATACATTTAATGATCACAAGCATAATTATTTATTTAATCGCACCAATAGCTTTTAGTGCCAAAGTGCCAGAAAATATTGTGTTGTACTTTGTAGCACTCGCAGTATTTATTATTGTATGCTTATCCATTGGTACGGTATTAGGACTGTATATTAAAAGCGCATCAAAGTTAACTATGTGTTCACAATTAATATTTTTACCATCATTAATGCTATCGGGGATTATGTTTCCAACCAATTTATTGCCAAGGGGACTTGAAACAGTTGGGAAAGTATTTCCTGCTACATGGGGATTAAAGATAATGACATATAATAAACTTAATGTAACATGGTTTATTCCATTATTAATTATTTTTTGCATTGCAATTTGTGCAAGTTGTTTTAGACTATCTCGGATTGGAATAGATTAATCGAAGAAAATGAGCATATATGTAATTTATAATGGTATATTGTTTGAAAAAGTACCTATGATAATATTCTTTAAAATTATCTGTACATGCCCCATCTGTTAATGAAATAATAGAATTTCAGGGAGGTTTTATATGATGTGGGAATTAGAAAAAATGATTGATGAAAGTAGAAAGTTTGATAAATCTGCTTTCGTATATGATAAATATCGTCCAAGTTATCCTAAAGAAATAATTAATGACATTATTACTATTTCAGGTATTAAAGATAATGCAAAGATTCTTGAAGTTGGTGCGGGAAGTGGAAAGGCTACAGAACTGTTTGTAGATAGAGGCTATCATTTAACATGCATAGAGCAAGGTGAGAATTTAGCTCAACGTGGAATAGAAAGATTTAAAGAAACAGGACAGGTTGAGTACATCATTAGTAGATTTGAAGAAGTAGATGAGTTCAGTGAGCAATTTGATTTAGCGATATGTGCTCAAGCATTCCATTGGATTCAAAAACCTGTAGGATATGAGAAACTAGCAAAAGCATTAAAGCCTAACAGTAATTGTGCATTATTTTGGAATAAGTACATGAATGATGGAAGTGAACTTTCTAGTGAATTAAGTCGTGTATGTAAAGAGTATAGTGTTTTATATATGCTTGAGCATGATGAACTTATAGAAAAAAGTAGAGAAGATATAGACGAGATTGAAAATAGTGGTTATTTTAAAAATACAAGGTTTATTGAACTACCATGGCAACTAGAACAGAGTTGTGAGGAATTTATTAACTTTCTGAGTACTGGTAATGGCTATATTGGAATGGAAGAAGGATTAAAGCTAGAACTTGATAATAAGCTTAAGAAGATATTTGATAAAGCTGATGGAAAGATTACAAGGTATTTTAATTGTATTTTGTATATTTCACAGAAAAGTTAGTTAGTGGCTAGGGACGATGGAGCACATCCTTTCATCAGGTACAAGCACCGCTTACGAAGAAAAACTCTGACGATATTCGGTTCAGGCATGTCGGAAATACGAAAAGTTAGCTAACATGCTGGAGTTACTAAATATTGAGAACTATAAGGAGGATTAAAATATATGAAAAAACTTATCATAATAAATGGAACAATGGGAGTTGGTAAGACAACAATATGTAGAGAATTATATAAAAGTATAGAGAATTCAGTATGGCTTGATGGAGATTGGTGTTGGATGATGAATCCATTTAATGTTACAGAAGAAAACAAAATAATGGTAATGGATAATATAACACATTTATTAAATAATTTTCTTAAGAATTCTAGTTTTGAATATGTTATTTTTAATTGGGTAATGCATCAAGAATGGATTATAGAAAAATTACTAGAGAAGTTAAGTAATAAACCAACATATGAGATATATAAAATTACATTAATATGTTCGGAAGAAGAGTTAAAGAATAGAATAAAAAAAGATATTAAAAATGGTAAGAGAGGATTAAATTCAATTGATAATAGCCTTGAAAGATTAAAATTATATAAAGAAATGGATACTATAAAATTGGATATTAGTAACAAGGATATTATTAGTTCTGTCGATAATATAAAGCAAATTATTAGGTATGAAGGTTAATGCTTTCTGCACGTTAGCTAACGTTATACGTAATACTAGACTTACATATGTTTTTGTTAGTTTTTCGAATGTTTGAAAAAAATTTTTTCTTAGGAAAGGAGAATTAATAATATGGAATTTGAATTTGTTCCAATGACTTTAGATTATGCTAAACAAATTGAAACTTGGAAATACGACGGTTATATGAAAAATATTTATGTGGAACCATATTTTAATAGTTTTAAAGAAACAGGTAAAATGAAAGGTCCTGGAGGATGTGAAGGTTTTGCTGTATTAAATCAAAATAAATTAGTTGGATTGTTTGAGTATTATTTTAAAGATGAAATTATGGAGCTCGGTCTTGCTTTAAAACCTGAATTAGTAGGAAGAGGACTTGGAAAAAATTTTGTTGAACAAGGAATTAATTTTGGAATAAAGAAATTTAAATATGAACGAAAATATATCAAATTAGCAGTAAATATTCAAAATAAACCTGCAATAAGAGTTTATGAGAAAGCGGGATTTAAGGAATATATACGAAATGTAGATGATATTCAAATGAGAAAATATCTTTTTTAATTAAATTATTTTCTTTGTAGTTGTTTTGTTTATATACATTAGACGTTTGCACAGCCTATAACATGTATTTATGATACGGTAAAATCGAATAATTCATATGACTGTATAACGCATAGAGAAAATAAGGATTATGAAAATTACATTGAAAGTTAAAAAATCCAATTGCTTTAAGAGTTAAGTTTGCTGGTTTAACACAATAAGATATTTTTTGTGAATACTTGGAGGATGTAATATGCAAATTTTTGAATTACTCATAAGTGCTATTATACAGGTCGTTTTGTTTTCAAGCATACCATTTACTTGGTGGATAGTGAGTGGTAGAAAAAATTCAAATTTTTTATATTGGTTAGGCTTAAGAAAAATTATTATTAAAGATAAACAAAAATATATAAAGTCATGTGTAGGTATGATACTGTTATTGGCAATAGCAGCATTTGTAATAATGCCATCATTTATTGATACTTCTAAAAATGCAACTTCTCAGTATGCAGGACAAGGTATGTCTGCTTTTATACCTGCATTAATATTTTCTTTTATAAAAACAGGATTATCAGAGGAAATTTTTTTTAGAGGATTTCTAACTAAAAGACTTATAAATAAATTTGGATTTAGAGTAGGAAATAGTATACAAGGGTTATTATTTGGTTTGATGCATGGAATATTCTTCTGCTCAATAGCTGGAGTATTAGGTACGATAACTATTATTGCTTTTACTGGTGCGTCAGGATGGCTGAGTGGATGGATTAATGAAAAACAGTCTGGTGGTTCTATTGTATCAAGTTGGTTATTACATGGTTTAGGCAATATTATTACATCTATTGCTGCAATGTTTAACTTTATTTAGCTATTATTTATAAGCTGTCATTTAATATTAATAAAATATAGATTTATGAAAATGAGAATTTATTATAGTCGATAATGAAATATATATAGTATTTGATAAAATTGAATTTGAATTAAATAGAGAAGGTTTTAATATATTATATTTAGATGTTTCTACATACAGGGTAATATATAAAGTAAATTTAACTTTTAAGGAGATTAGACATTAAGAGTGAGAGAATAAAAGAATTACATGGAAAATACTGTAATGTTCGAGGTTCTTAAAATAGAATTTTATTTTATATAAAAGCTATTTAGTTTTGTAATTAGATAATATTTCAAATGTATTTTACAAGGAGTTTTATTATGGAATATAAGGGTTTAAGTAAAGATATAATTGCAAAAATATTCAATAAAAAAAATATTGATGTTGTTAGTAAAATTAAACACCTTGATATTGGTTTTACGAATGATATTTATGTTATAAATAATAAATATATATTAAAGGTCTGTGTAAATGAGCAAAATGAAAAAAACTTTAACAGAGAATGTTTCTGTTATAATTATTTAAAAGATATAATACCAGTACCAAATATAATAGTATCAGATACATCTAAAAATATAATAGATAGATATTATATGATTTATAAGAAAATTGACGGAGATAATTTGTACTCAAAGTGGCATTTGTTTAGCAAAGAAGATAGAAAGTATATTGTGAGACAGCTTGCAGATATTATTAATAGTATAAACACTTTAGAATACAGAACATTTTCAACTCATTTTAAAATGAGTGATAATATAGACTGGCATAATTTAAGATATAGTTCATTAAAAGAAAAACTAAATGGCATAAAGAAAAATAAATTATTAGACAATAATTTTATATCCAAAATTGATGAGTATATTAGTGTCAATCATAATGTATTGTATGAACAGAAAATAGGATTAACATATACTGATTTACACTTTGATAATGTTTTAGTTTTAGGTAATAAAGTAACTGCATTGTTGGATTTTGAAAAGACAAGTGTTTTATCAATAGATTATGCACTTGATACAATAAAAAGATTATCAGAATATCCTCATCTTTATGCATGTGAGAAATATGAAAAATTTGTTAAAGATGAGGATTATGTAGATTTGATTAAGTGGTTTAAGAAATTTTGTCCTGATGTATTTAAATTTAAGCAATTAGATACTAGACTATCATTATATTCAATAGAATATGATATGCGGTTGTTATTAAAGTTTCCTAATTCGGAAGGATTGAAGCAGAGATTGGCAAGAACAGTTGAGTATAATTACATATGTTGTTCTAAAAATTAACAAATTATATAATTGAGATAGTTGCTAGCTTTGAAAATAATTTATTATTTTATGTATATCAGGTAAAAAAGGTTTTTTATTAGGAACTGATACAGTATTACCAATGGTTATATTTTGTATTTTAAGTATAGTTGAATTATAATTTGTGTATTAGAAGCATACAAAATAATGAACATAGAAGCATTGGTAAGAAGTAATTATTAGCGGTATAACTTTATAACGTAATAAAGGATGTTATAAAAATCACTTTATAAAAGCAGAATAAGGAGGTTTTTTTATTATGATAAAACCAACAAAATTAAAAAGAGGGGATAAAGTAGCAACAGTGAGTTTATCATGGGGAGGTGCAGCAGATAAAGAGTTTAGGTATAGATATGAAATAGGAAAAAGAAGGATAGAAGAAATATTCGGACTTAAAGTTATAGAAATGCCAAATAGCTTGAAAGGTAGTGAATATTTAGACAAACATCCAGAGGCTAGAGCTGAAGATATGATGAATGCTTTTAAAGACAAAGAAATAAAAGCCATATTTTCTAATATTGGTGGAGATGATACGTTAAGATTATTACCTTACATAGATTTTGATATTATAAAAAATAATCCCAAAATATTTATGGGATATTCTGATACGACTGTAAATCATCTGATGTGTTATAAAGCTGGTTTGACAAGTTTCTATGGTCCAAGCGTTCTTGCAGAATTTGCAGAGAACGTACAAATGCATGATTATACAATTAAATGGATAGAAAAAGTATTATTTAATGCTGAAAAAATAGGAGAAATAGAATCTAGTAAATATTGGACTTCTGAGAGGTTGAAATGGGACAATAAAGATAATAGCAAAATAAAAAGGAAATTAAATATAGAGGAAAAAGGTTATGAGCTCTTGCAAGGAAAAGGTAAAACAAAAGGTAAATTGATAGGAGGCTGTATAGAAGTTCTGGATTGGTTGAGAGGAACAGAGTTATGGCCTAAGTTAAATGAGTGGGAAAATAAAATTTTGTTTTTAGAAACTAGCGAGGAAAAACCTACACCAGACTATATAAGAGGGTGTCTTAGAGCATTCAATGCTTTAGGTATTTTTAATAAAATAAGGGGGTTGATTATAAGTAAACCTCAAGATGAAAAATATTATAAAGAATATAAAGAACAATACATGAGAGTGATAAGAGATGAAGCTAAAAGAAGTGATTTACCAATTTTGTACAATATGAATTTTGGGCATACATCACCAATGTTTATATTACCTTATGGAGTAGAGGCAGAAATAGATTGTGATAATAAAAAATTTAAAATAAATGAAACAGGAGTATCAGATGAATTTTAAATTAAATAATTAGATGTAATTGATGAATAAGTAGCATTGCAGGATTACTACAAGTATGGATAATAGCAGTAGTGCAATTGTTGCTTTCATTTGCTTTTGGGGAGGAGTAAAATGAATAAATATATTGAAATTATAAAAGAAGAAAATCCACATTTAATCATAGATAAATTTTGCTTTAATAAAGAAGGACAAAACAATGATGTTGTTATTATCAACGATGATTTTATTTTTAAGTTTCCAAAATATCCACAGGGAATAGAAAAGTTAAAAAAAGAAGTTAGAATTTTAAATATATTAAAGAGTTATATTTCTTTGAATATCCCTAATCCAATATATAATAATCTTGATTCATATGAAGTTGGTTGTGTATATAGTGGATATAAAATGATTAGAGGTATTTCTTTTAAAAAAGACATTTTTTATAATACTCAAAGAAAAGATTTTATTGCTAAGCAATTAGCGTTGTTTTTGAAAGAATTACATAGTATACCATTAGAAAAAATTTGCGAATATGAGCTTGATGTTATTGATGGTTATAATGAATGGGTAAGTTTATTTAAAAAGATAAAGAAAAAATTATTTCCATTTATGAAAAAAGAGTCTCAAGATTCTATTAGTGAAAATTTTAATGATTTTTTTGAAAAAAATTATAATTTTAATAAGACCTTAATACATGGAGATTTTGGACCTTCAAACATAATATTTGACTCAAATAGCCAAACAATAAGCGGCATTATTGATTTTAATGATGTTTCAATAGGAGATCCAGCAATTGATATAGCATCATTAATCGGACCATTTGGATATGGAGAAGATTTTGTAAAATCTTTCAAACCTATTTATCCAAATGTAGAAGAATTATTATATCGTGCTAGATTTTATGCGAGTACATTTGCATTGCAAGAAGCATTATTTGGAATAGAAGTTGGTGACAAAGAAGCATTTGATGCTGGTATGAAGCAATATATATAAATTAAATAATACATCTGTACAAATTATAACCCGGGCAATATAGCTTTATTAATAATTATTAAGTTTGGACAATCTGTGTAAAATTGAAAAGTCAATAGTGTATTTGAAATTAATATACAAATCAGCTCATAAATCACAAACTATTTACTATAATGGAAAATAAGTGTATAATATTGTAATAGGTTAGCGAACAGAATTATCATTACAATGACTTATTAATATTTTTTAGTGTAATTATTAAGCAGAAAAAGGCTTTGACATAATTAGGAGGACATAATGTATGAAAATATGAAGTTAGGCATATTTCATTGGTTTGGATATATTTTACCGTTTACGCAACGTATTAAGATGATAAAGGATACAGGGTTTGATTCTATAATGTTATGGTGGGAACCAGATTTATTTTCAGGAGAAGGATTAGAGCAATTTAATAAAGTTAAAAAAATGGATATAGATATTGAAAATATACATGCACCATATGAAGACAGTAATTTGCTTTGGAGCAGTGATGAAATGGATCGTGAAAAAATTATTGATATGAGCTTAAGGTGGATTCATGACTGTTATAAACATGAAATTCCTATGATAGTTATGCATGTTACAGAAGGTTATGATGATAAAATTATTAATGACTACGGATTATATTCTTTTGAGAAAATTCTTTTAGAAGCAGAAAAATACAAAATAAAAATAGCATTAGAAAATACTAGACAAGATGAGTTTTTGGAAAAAATATTGGACAATTTTAGTTCGCCTTGGTTAGGGATATGCTATGATTCATCTCATGCAAACTTATTCAGCAAAAACACTACATATTTATTAGATAAATACAGAGAAAGAATAATGGCAATACATTTATCGGACAATGATGGTCAAGAGGACAGGCATTGGCTGCCTCAAAAAGGGGAAATAGATTGGAATAATATGATGATGAAATTAAAAGAAATAAATTACAAAGGAAATTTGTCTTTTGAGGTTTTTCCTGAAAAAGGAGTAATTTATTCACCACAAATTTTTTTGCAATCAGCTTATAATAAAGCAAGTGAGTTGAAAGGATATCTTAAATATTAAGCTATTCTTAGAGGAGTAACTATATGAAAAAGTTTTTCTATATGTTGTTAAATAATGCTTGTTATGAAAGGAGAAAATAATGAAAATTACAAATTGGTCTGAAAGAGTACAAAGTATTAAAACCTTAGATTCTAGCAGAGAATTGCGCTTTACAGGTAAAAACATAAATGAAATTGTAGAGTGTATTCATTTAAATGATGGCATGAATGTATTGGAAGTTGGCTGTGGTGCGGGTACATTGACCAGAAAACTTTCAAAGAAATTTAAGAATGCAATTATTACTGGATTAGATATGGATAGGAACTTTGTTAACTATTGCATAGAGCAAGCTAAATTAACGAACTTAAGTAATGTTAAATATGATATTTGTGATGCTTTATCATTACCATATGCAGATAATAGCTTTGATATTTGTACTTCACATACGGTAATTGAACATGTAAATAACCGAGAATTTTTACAAGAACAATTTAGAGTATGTAAACCTAACGGCTATGTATCAATTATGAATGTTAGACCTGAGTTATCGCTGGAAAATAAGAGTAATGACCAGTCTCATAGAGAAATTGATTTACTTACAAAGATTAATAATATTACAGAAAAATACAATGAAGAAATGAATGTAGGATTTTATTTTGATAATCCTCAGAACATTATGAGAACATTTGAAGAAATCGGGTTTAGAGAAATCCAAATAGATGTAATTTCATACGTAACATGTGTTGATGATTATCGTAATTCAAATAAATTAAAGAAGCAGATAATTGAGTCAGAAAGATACTCTATTATAGAATATATAAATAGATGTTTCAATATAAAGCCTGACGTGTTAGCATACGATGAAAAGGTAGAATTGTTAGATTTAGTTAATAGTAGGTTTGAAAATCGATTATGCATGGTAGACAATGGTAAATACAAATGGGATTTCAAAATATCACCAATGATAATAATAACGGGACGCAAACCTGCACATAAATAAAACCATTTAACAAGTGAAATTAAAAAGTAGTAATGCTAAATTTCAAAGGGGGAATAAGTTTGCGAAGTATATGGAAAGGAGAAAAAGTCAAGCTAAGACCTATAGAGATTAACGACATAGAGGGTTATTTTAATGTTGAAGAAGAACTGGATACAGATCTTCAACGCATGGGTGATATTATTCGTTTTCCAATGTCTAAAGATAAAATGAAAGAAAGAATTGAAAAAATGGCGAATAGAACACCTGAAAATGATGAATATCAATGGATTATTGAAGATAGCAAAGGAAATGCTGTTGGAGATATAAATACTTACTTATGTAATAGTCGGAACGGAACATTTTCATATGGAATTGCTTTAAAAAAGGAATACTGGGGAAAAGGTTATGCTTTAGATGCAATAAAAATAGTGTTAAGATTTTATTTTAGAGAGCTACGATATCAAAAAGTTACGATATTTGTATATTCATTTAATAATAATTCTATTAGATTCCACAAGAAATTTGGTTTTAAAGAAGAAGGTAGAATTAGAAATATGATATATACAAACGGAGAATACTACGATAACATTTATTTTGGTTTGACAAAAAAAGAATTAAATATGATAGATAAAAAGAACGAATTGTAAATTATTAAGTCTGGGATATTGGGGGTTTTATGTTATATAAGAATTATAGTAACTCAATTAAATATCTTAATGACAATGCGTGTAGTGCAATATTATTAAGATTAAATAGAGATATACTATATAGACCAGTAAATGTAAGAAAGTATAAAGAGGAAATTATAAAGGATAAGAAAGTTAAAACCGCATTAAGTTGGCAAAATAGTGATGGATATTTTGGAACAAGTTTCCATGGCGGATGGTTACCAGAAAATAAGCGTATTGCAAGTTCTAAAGCTATGGAAACAGCATTAAGAATGCTAGCAGAAATGGGATTTGATGCTAGTGATAATTTCATTAATAAGGGCTTGAAGTCATTATTAAGGGATAACTTTAATAGATCATGGACATCATGGGATATATATGCTCCAGAGTATGGATTATATGGTGATGACTATGAAAGAGCTTTACTATTTGCATATTTTGGTATTGAAAATAAAGAATTTATAACTAGAGAAATTAATAGAGCAATTTTTAATATGAAAAAACTTGCAGACCTAGATGACATTAACGATATATTTTACATTAAATCTAACATAAATTATTATGTCAAAAACAAAGCATTACCAGATATATACCAATTGAGATTACTAGCTTATACTTATTCATGGAGGACAGATAATAATATTGCAATTATTAATAAGGCTATTCAAAAGTTAATTGCTTTTAGTCCCATTCCAGATATATATATTAACTACAAAGGTCAGAGAATAGCTCCAGCAAAAATCTTAAAATTTGATTTTAAAAAGAAATTTAAAAATTTTACTGATAATGAATGGTATGAATTTTTTACAACCTTTGAACTCTTTGGGAAGCTAGGTGTTTTGAGTATAAATAATATCTTAAAAGACTATGTTGATGAATTAGTTGATTATATTAATAAAACAGATGGATTATTTATTACTCAGTTAAAACATAAACGTTTTACAGTTTGGGGTAGTTATAGTGGATTGATGCTAGAAGAAAAGTGGACTAAGAAAAATAGAGTATGCGATTTAACATTTAGAAGTTTAGGTATAATAAAATATACTTATGATGATTGACTAATATAGGCACGTACAGCTAAAAGTTATTTTTTATGGTTAGAAAATAGAAAGGTAATTATGTTATGATATTAAAACACAAGAAGAAAATTATAATTTTTGTTATACTATTTTTAATTTTAGTTTTTTTTCCTACTTTTACATTTAAGATAAGAGATGATAATTTTAAAGTAGTAAATAACAGTATTGCAGAGTTAACTAAAGTCAAAATTGGTGGTGTTGACCAATGTATAATGATGAGGGGAGTAAATGAAGATAATCCAATAATTCTATTTCTTCATGGAGGACCCGGATACCCATTTATAAGCTATGCCAGAAGATTTCAAAGTCAGCTGGAACAGAATTTTGTAGTAGTTAATTGGGATCAAAGGGGTTCGGGAAAATCATATAGGGCAAATATAGATGAGAATTCTATGAATCAAGAACAACTAGAACAAGATACAATAGAATTAATAGATTATTTATGTGACAGATTTAACAAAGAGAAAATTTATATAGTTGGACATTCTTGGGGTACAGTATTAGGAATAGAAACAATCCAAAATGCACCTGAAAAAATTATTGCATATATAGGTATAGGGCAAGTTGTAGATGATATTGAAGGAGAAAAATTATCATATGATTATGTATTAGAAAAAGCTACTAAAGAAAATAATCAAAAAGCTCTAAAAGAATTAAAAGAGATAGGTAAACCGCCATATAAAAATAGTAAAAAGGATACATTTGTTCAGCGAGAGTGGTTAAAAAAATATGGTGGATATGAATTAGAAGTAAAAACTGTTCATGAAATAATAAAAGGAGTATTACTTTCACCTGAATATTCATGGTTTGATGGCGTTAGATTTATTAGAGGAAATCTATTTTCAATAGAAACATTATTTGTTAATCGTGAAAAAGCTGATTTCAGAGAAAAGTATAAAGAATTTGATGTACCTGTTTATTTTTGTGCAGGAAGATATGATTATAACACGCCATCTGCATTAGTTGAAGAATACTATAATATTATAAAAGCACCAAAAAAGAATTTTTACTGGTTTGAAAATTCAGCACATGAACCACATTTAGCTGAAGAAGAAAAATTTGCTGGAATTATGATGAAGATATATGAAGAAACAAAATAGAGTATTAGCCAAAAAGAAGTGATAGATTTCGTTGTGTTTTTATCACAAAAGGAATTAATTAGTTTAGGGTTATATATAGCAAAAGCCAAAGTAATTTACAAAGATATAGCTAAATGGATTATTAACCACAGAGTGTGATACTTTTGGTTTTGTTTATGTGATTTAGTATACCTAATATAAATATGTGGTTGAAAAAGATATAAAAGTATGTTAATCTTGATATAGAATTTAATAAGTATAGGGGAGCTGGTATGTGCTGGCTGAGAGGAAGAACTATATTCTTTGACCCATTAACCTGATCTGGATAATGCCAGCGTAGGGAATATATAAGCTTTATTTTGTATATAGCAGTCCTTACGGACTGTTTTTTTGTTGTTAAAATAAAGGAGGAGAAAAATGAATACAAAAAAATTAACATTTGGAGCATTACTTATAGCAATTGGTACTATTTTAGGAACAATTATCTACATACCTTTAGGAGTATCAAAACTTTATCCTATGCAGCACTTCATTAATATTGTCTCAGCAGTAACATTAGGACCTTTTTATGCAGTGTTAGTAGCTTTTGTAATATCATTACTTAGGAATATGCTGGGCATAGGTACAATTTTAGCTTTTCCAGGAAGCATGATAGGAGCTTTATTAGCAGGAATATTGTACAAAAAAACGAAAAATATTTTATTAGGTGGTATCGGCGAATTATTTGGTACAGGAATATTAGGAGGTATAATTGCTTATCCAGTAGCAATGTTATTTTTAGGTAAGAAGCTTTCGTTATTCTATTTTGTAGTTCCATTTTTATCAAGTTCATTAGCGGGTACAATAATTGCAGTAGGATTATTAAGTATTCCAATGATAAAAGCAGTAGTTTATAATAATATTATAAAACCAGATTAATCATAGAAAATCAAAGTTATGAGAATAATCTAGATTAAAGGAGGACTCAAAATGAAGAAAGCATTAACAATAGCTGGTTCTGATAGCTGTGGTGGAGCTGGAATTCAAGCGGATATAAAAGCATTTAGTGCTAATGGCGTTTACGCAATGAGTGTAATAACAGCAGTTACAGCTCAAAATACTCAAGGAGTACTTTATGTTCAGGATTTAGAGCCTGAAACAATAGCAAGGCAAATAGAAGCAATATTTGATGATATAAAAGTAGATGCAGTAAAAATAGGCATGGTATCTCAAATTGAATCAATATTAACAATAGCAAAGTCACTTAACAAATATAAAGATAAATTGCCTCATATAGTATTAGATCCTGTTATGGTTTCAAAAAGTGGTTACAATCTATTATCAAAAGATGCAAAAGATACATTAGTTAACAATCTTTTTCCATTAGCCACATTGATAACACCAAACTTACCTGAAGTAGAAGAAATATTAGGATATGACATTAAAACAATTGATAAAATGAAAAAAGCATGTGAAGATTTAAACAAAATGGGCGTATCAGCTGTTTTAGTAAAGGGAGGTCACTTAGAAGATAAAGCTTGGGATGTACTTTATGATGGAAGTGAATTTCATATATTTAAACAAGAAATTATTAATACACCGAATACACATGGTACAGGCTGTACATTATCATCAGCAATTGCAGCAAACTTAGCAAAGGGTAAATCGCTATATGAAGCAGTTAAGGCATCAAAAGAGTATGTAACTATGGCTATAAAACATTCATTTACAATAGGCAAAGGAGTAGGACCGACACATCATTTTTATGAGTTGTATAAAAATTCAAAAATGTAAATACTAGCTTGTGTTTTATTAAATTATACATATTATTCCTTCTCGCTGATTCAAAATACCATAATTGCTTATATATGGTATTAATGCATAAAATTAATGATATAATTTTAACAAAATCAACGATAAAATATATAAAAATGAAGATTTTATTCTGTTTTTCTGTTATAATAGAGCATAAATAAATTGCAAAGTATACAAAACTAATTACTATAAATAAAAAGCTAAATAGAATATAATTGTTAAAAACTAAACTATTTATAATAAAATTAATGCTATAATAGTGAACTAAAATATTTAGTTATTCTGTGGTATAATCCTAAAAGCTATAGGAATAATCATGGTTATAATATTTTGCATAAGATTGGAGGTAATGTATGATGTATAATTTTGAATCAGAGATAGAGAAATTGAAATTTCAAGTATTAAAAAAAGTTGCTATTTTAGCTAAGGATGATAGACTAAGTACTGATGAATTTATTAGATTAGCTCACGAAATAGTCCCAGGAAGAAAGCCATTATACAGATGTTGTGTTTATCATGAAAGAGCTATATTAAAAGAAAGAGCAAAATTAGCTTCAGGATTCATACCAAATGGTGACAGTGCCGAAGGTCTTGTTAAACCGGACTGCGATGGCGAAATCATGTATATCATTGAGGCAGCTTGTGATAGATGTCCTATTAACAAATTTACAATAACAGAAGCATGTAGAGGTTGTATTCAGCACAAATGTATGGAAGTATGTCCGGTAAATGCAATAACTAGATTAAATGGACGAGCATATATAAATCAAGATTTATGTATAGAATGTGGAAGATGTAAAGAAGTATGCCCATTTAATGCAATTTCAGAAGTAATGAGACCTTGTAAAAAAGTATGTCCTGTAGATGCTATAGAGGTAGATGCTCAAGATAGAAGAGCAGCAATTAACAATGATAAATGTATTAGCTGCGGTGCTTGTATGGATGGATGTCCATTTGGAGCTATATCAGATAAAAGTTATATAGTGTCAGTTGTAAATAAATTAAAAGCAAAGAAAAAAGTTTATGCAGTAATTGCTCCTGCTATTATTGGACAATATGGTAATGATGTAACTATTGGACAAGTTAAAACAGCACTAAAAAAAGTTGGATTCGAAGATGTAATAGAAGCAGCACTAGGAGCAGATGCAGTAACCATACATGAAACAATGGAGCTTATAGAGAGAATGGAAAAGGGAGATTTATATATGACTAGTTCTTGTTGTCCTGCATTTGTAGCATATATAAAAGATAAATTTCCAACAGAAGTCGATAAAATCTCAAGTACAGTATCTCCTATGATTGCAGCAGGAAGGCTTATTAAAAAAGAACATGAAGATGCTGTAGTAGTATTCATTGGACCATGTACAGCTAAGAAAGATGAAATGAAGGAGCAAAAACAAAGAGATATAGATTATGTACTAACCTTTGAAGAGTTAACAGCTTTGATGGCTGCTTATGATATAGATGTAGAAAAATGTGAAGAAACAGAAGTTGATGATGCTTCATCATTAGGGAGAAATTTTGCACAAAGTGGTGGTTTAACAGAAGCTATACAAAACGTTATAAACGAAAAAGGAGTAAATATCGAATTTAAACCAATTAAGATTAGTGGAGCACAAAACATTAGAAAATGTATGACATTAGCTAAGATAGGAAAGCTACCAGGTAATTTTATAGAAGGTATGATGTGTGAAGGTGGTTGTATCGGAGGTATGGCTTCTATGAGAGATGCAAAGAAGACAAAACCTTGTTTAACTAAGTTTAGTAAAGCGTCAAATAAACAGAGTATAATGTTAAATGAGAAGTTAAAAGTGTTTGAAGATATTGAATTAGAAAAGTAAAAACAGCCATTTAAAGGGACAAATTCAGAATTTATTTTGATTTTGTCCCTTTGTTGTTTATAACAGCTTTTAAAAGATTAAGTTTCCTTAATATATTTTGTATTTACCTATATAAGTGTTGTGGAAAACATTTCATAGGAATAAAACACAAACTTTGTTTACAATTATTTGTAATATTTATATAATATTCATACCAAAGAAATAATCTTAGGGGGTAAATTAATGTCAGTGAAATTTGAAAGCGAGAGGTTATATTTTAGACTTTTAGAAGCAAATGATTTAGATGATGTTATGGAATTTTGGGGTAATGAAGAAGTAATGAAATACTGTATGGGGGCTGGTACTAGAGAAAATGAAGCAAAGTATATACAAACTTATCAAAGGATACAAGAAGAAAAAGGTTTTTCGGTGTATGCAGTTGTTTTGAAAGAAGACACTAGTAAGGTTATAGGAGCTTGTGGTTTTAACCCTACTAAACAGGAGTCCGAAGGAGAGCTGATTTATCATTATACTAAGAAGTATTGGGGCAAAGGGTATGCAACGGAAGCAGCAAGAGCATGTATTGAGTATGCACCTAAACTAGGAATAAAAAGAATCACAGCTTCAATTGATCCAAGGCATATAGTTTCAAAGAAAGTACTAGAAAAAGTAGGATTTAAATATACACATACTCAATGGTGCGAGTTAACAAAACAAAATGAGCCTTATTTTGAAATAGTTTTATAATAAATAATAGTGAAAACGATCAAATATATTGGTCGTTTTTTTATAAACTTTTATTCTTGACATAAAAGAAATTATAGAATACAATACAAACAGATAGTCGGTCTGTTTATTGAAAGGATGATAAATTATGAATAGAAATAAAAAAGATGTAGCTATTCGAAAACAAGAGATTTTAGAAACAGCACTAAAACTATTTATAACTAAAGGCTATGAGAAGACTACAACTAATGACATCATGAAAGCTATAAATATTTCAAGAGGAGGTTTATATCATCATTTTGCTTCAAAAGAAGAAATATTGGACAGTGCTATTACTAGTCTTCTCATATCTGAAAAAAGCAGAGTAAAATCGATTATAGATGATGAGAAATTATCAGCAGTAGATAAATTAAAAATTATAATAGGGTTTGATTCATCGTCACAACCTATGGTGGGTGATATAAAAACACTTGTAGAGGAAAAAGAAAATCCAACATTAATCACGCATTTATTGAAAAAAAAGCTAGAGATTATAACTCCACTTTTTGTAGATATTATAGAGCAGGGAATTAATGAAGGATTATTTATTTGTAAGTATCCAGAGCAGTTCTCTAAAATATCTGTAATATTGAGTACTCTATTATTTACCGATACATTGATACATATGTCTTATGAAGAGTATGAAAAAATGATTAAGGCATTCCAAATAATTATTGAAGCAATGCTTGGTGTTGAGACAGGTGCTTTTAACTTTATTAGTGATTATATAAGCAAAGATAAATGGTAATTGGAGGTAAATATGAGAAATGAAATAAGAAAATTTATTGGATTAACATTTTTGACTTCTTGGACATTATGGGGTTTAGTAGTTATCTTGACTCAACTTAAGATAATGAAATTTGAAACACCATTATTAATGACAATTTTTGTTTTAGGGGGTAATGCTCCTGCCATTTGTGAAATATGGCTAAAAAAACGAAGTAGTAGTAAAGAAGGATATAAGGCATTCCTAAAAAACATAATTAATCCTAAACATCATATATTCTGGTATGTGTTTATTATTGTGGTTGTATTAATCAACAGCGTAATACAAACAATTGTACCAAAACAACCTTTTTATGTAGCTATTGTTACTTTACCTATTATGATTATAGGTGGAGGATTAGAAGAGATTGGATGGAGAGGTTTTCTTCAGCCGTGTTTGGAAAAAAGGTATTCACCATTTATAAGCACTCTATATGTAGGAATTATTTGGGCATTATGGCATATCCCGTTGTTTTATATTGTAGGAACTAATCAATCAAGTGATATGAATTTATTATGTTTCTTTATTAATGCTCTAGGACTTTCATTTTTATTATCGGTGGTTTATTCAGGAACAAAAAGCATATTTATGTGTATATTCTGCCATTCATTTATTAACTCATGCCTAGAAGTTTTTGCTATGAGTGGTAAAGTGATTAATAATCTAGTCGTATTGCTTATTAATGTAATTATATTTATTACATATCAATATATTAAAAGTAAATATAGGGAAAATGTTAAAGTTGGATGATAAAAAATAGGGTTGTCTCTATTCTTAAAGACAACCCATTTTTTAATATTAGTAACTAATTTGTATCAAAACAGGATCATGATCTGAGCATCTACCTGCTTCATCAACAAGCATAGAGTTTATATTAACAGGATCAATAACTGTATTATTCTCCATAGAGCTGTTAATAAGTACGTTATCTAGAACTTGTGAATTACCTGTGTAAATATATGAAAATCTCTCATTTTCAGGGAGTTTATCATATAGGTTATATAGTAGATTATTTCCTTTAAGAGTATTTATAGGATCACTGTATTCATAGTCATTCATATCTCCTATAACTACTACGGTAGCCTCACTATTTGAAGAAATAATCGACTCAGCAAAATCATGAATGACTTGTGCCTGATTAACACGTTTAGGAGTATTGTCTTTTATTTTTCTTTCCTCATCACTGTAAACAGTAAATAAACCAACGCTTCCGCCTTTGGATGAGAAATGGTTGTTAATAACTATTACTTGATGTCCGTTAAAATAAAATTCAGCAGCAAGAGATTTTCTGGTGTTTTCAAATGATGGATTTTGAGGATCTATTCTAACAGGATTTTTATTTAAATGTCCGTTTTGATATATACCCTTATCATTAAACAAGCCTTTATTTGCACCATTACCAACTAAGGTAACTCTATTATTCTTATAAAGATAACCCACACGTATGTTGCCTCCTGGCTGTCCGCCATCTTTACTATTTTCAGGTGCAATGTCAGTATACTCGTAAGTTATCTGTATACCATCACTGGCTGATATTTCTTTGATTTTATTAATTAATACATTATAAGACTCGCTTGCATCAGTAGTACCATCATTAACAGCACCATTATTGTCTTGTACTTCAACTAATGCAATAATATCAGGTGACTTTAAATTATATAATATGGCACTAGCAATTCTTTCTATCTTTTCTACTCCAACACCTTTGTGGAAGTTTTCTATATTAAAAGTAGCTATAGTTAACTTATTAGAATCAGGTATTATACTTGTAACAGGCTTTGTCAAACCACCGTCAATTAAATTCGGAAGCTTGTGAATATTGTACATTTTATAATTTCCAAAAGAATAATTTACAATTGCCTTTATAGGAGCATCAAATTTGTCGCCTGTCTTAGGTATAAAGGTTTTATCAATAAAACCCGTACTTGTATTATCACCTTTAGGTTCAGTTATATTATAAGCATTTTCACCTATAATCAATAATTCAGGATTTTTATTATTTTCAGTTATTTTAATACCGCCATAAGAATTAAGCTTATTGCTTGAAACTTCACCATTATCAGCTAAAACATATATCTCACCATATTTTTCTTTAACACCAACTATATGGGGATTGTTGATTTGAATAATCATATTTTCAAGTGATTCATAAAAATCCATAGCGTCATTTTCAGGGTCAAAAGCATCATCATTAAAAGCAACTGATTCATCTTCGTCATAAACAACAGAAGTAGAAGGCATCCTTTCACCTTGATCTGTTCCTATAATTACAGGTGAAGGAAGAGGGTTATTAGATGAAATTTCAGTTATATCATTGTCAGGGTACTGCACTTTAATAGCTGTTTGTTTTAATTCGCCTGGATAGCCGGATTCAATAACTTCACCTGAAACTTTTACTAGATCACCAACGTCTAAAAAGCTAGGTTTAGCATATTCATATTTTGAACTTGGAGTTTTTAAAGGTAAAATCAATAAAGCTTCGGAAGTCTTATAGTCATCATCAACAAATTCATCTTTTTCCTGAATAACAAAACCATCAAATACTCTATAATATTCACCGCTTGAATTCTTTTTATATTTGTACAAAGTAGCAGTAACAATACCCTCAATATCAGTTACCATTTGATTTTTCATAGGAGAAAAATGACTTGCACCCTGAATATCATGAATTCGAACATCTGTTATAGGTGGATTTTCATTAGCAGAGAATACACCAATAGTTGAAAAATCAGAGATATCATTAGAAAATACCCATTCATCATCAGAAGGTGTTGATTTAGAAGTATTACCTTTAGTAACAGTTGATTTCCTAATAGCTTTTATATTAGCTCCATCGATTTTACTTGTAAACCAGACTCTATCTATAGCAACTCCATTTTTAGTAAGTTCAAGCATATCATCACCATTAAAAGTAGTAACAGTGTTGTTGTTATTAATATCTCCTTTTTCCTTTAAAGCGTTATCAGCATTATAATTAGTAATAACAAAAGTTTCATTAGCATCTAATTGTCCCCTTAACTCTAAAGTCACAGAGTTGTTTTCATTTGTATTAATATATTTGATTATTTCATATTCAGATAAATCTATAGTTTGATTTGTAGGATTGTAAAGCTCGATAGCTTTATTATAATAAGTACCTTCAAGGTATTCAGAAACAAATAAAGTCTTATCGTCTTCCTCAGAATTAACAAGATTACCAAAACAACCGGTAAAAGAACTTAATATTAACATTAAACTAAGAATAAAACAAGTTTTTTTAATACTTTTAAAGAATTTCATTGTATTTCTCCTTTCTATATTATATTAGTAAATTTAAAGATACTTATGATATTAGATTTTATGAGTTTAACTTGAGATTTATGCAATAGTCATAATAAAGGTTTGTTTTATCACAACTATTAAATATGTTATTACATATAATTATTAGATCTGTAACAATAAAAAATGGTAGAGTGTAATCAATAATATTTGTTATAACTAACTAAAAAGTATCAAATTTCAAATGAATAAAACACAACATTTCTTCACATTATAAATAAAAGTGGAGGTGTTTTATATTGAAAAAACTTTTATACATACCTGCAAACTCTAAACCGGAAGAACTATCTACAAGTAGAACAGTTGCTAGAGAATTTGTTAATCGTTTTTTAAAAGAAAATAATGACTATGAATTAATAGAACTTGATATTTATAATGAAGACATACCAGAGGGAAATTACAAATATTACAAAAGTAGAGCAGAGCTCGTTACAGGTCCAGACTATGAATCATTGACGGAAGAAGAGAAAAAGGATGTTAAGAGAATAAGTGAATTGTGTAATCAATTTTTAAGTGCAGATACTTACGTTATTGCTGCTCCAATGTGGAGTGTTATGTTTCCTGCAAGACTTAAAAGGTACATAGATTGTATAGTTTTAAATAATAAAGTTATAAAAATATCTGATGAAGAAGTAACAGGATTATTAAATGATAAAGAAAGAAATATGGTATATATACGATCTTCAGGAGGAGTATACCCTAAGTTATTTGGTGGTAAAATTAATCATGGTTTAAATTATTTGCACGATATATTTAAATTCTTAGGAATTAATAAATTCGAAAAGATTTTAGTAGAAGGTGTAGATATGCAGGATGTTGGTAGAAATGAAGCTATAGAAAAAGCATTCAATGAAATGGATGATATAATAGCCAAGTTAAAGTAACATAGTAAAGGAAGTATTTGTACAGAAAAAAGCTAGTTTTATAACTAGCTTTTTTTGTCGAAAAATAAAAGATGCATTTTCAGAAGTTTCGAACTGTTACAGTCATAATTTAGAAAATAGAAAAAATGTATGAAGAATATAATGTAAAAGAAATAATTATTAACATGATTGCGAAAACAAAATCTTATGATGTAAAAATCTATATTTTGAAATAAATCCTATTAACAATTACAAGATAGTTAGTATTATATTTATAATATTGTATAAAAAAGAGTATCTGATTTTGTGAAATATGTCAATATACATTCTCACTTCTAATAGATATAATTAAGTTAAGATTGATAATTAAGGGGTGAAGAATAGTGTCAGGCTTAAAACTAATGAATATTGAGAAGATTTATCCTAATGGATTTCATGCAGTTAAGAATTTTTCCATGGATATAGCTGATAAGGAGTTTATTGTATTGGTTGGTCCATCAGGATGCGGAAAATCAACAACTCTTAGAATGATTGCAGGACTTGAAGAGATTTCAGCAGGTGAGTTATACATTGGAGAAGACCTTGTAAATGATGTATCTCCAAAAAACAGAGATATTGCTATGGTATTTCAAAACTATGCTTTGTATCCTCATATGACGGTTTACGAAAATATGGCTTTTGGTTTAAAATTGAGGAAAAAAACAAAAGTTGAGATTAAAGACAAAGTATATAATGCTGCTAATATATTAGGTATAGAGGATTTATTAGATAGAAAACCGAAGCAACTTTCAGGGGGTCAAAAACAAAGGGTTGCTTTAGGACGTGCTATTGTAAGAGAGCCAAAAGTTTTCTTGATGGATGAGCCGCTTTCTAATTTGGATGCTAAACTTAGAGTTCAAATGAGAACGGAAATAAGTAAACTTCATCAAAAACTACAAACTACTTTTATATATGTAACACATGACCAAATTGAAGCTATGACTATGGGAACAAGAATTGTTGTTATGAAGGATGGATTTATTCAACAGATAGATAACCCGCAAACTATATATAATCATCCAGCTAATAAGTTCGTTGCATCATTTATAGGTTCTCCACAAATGAATTTTGTAGATTGTGAAATAAAAGAATATAGTGACAAATTGTTCTCTGAATTCCAAGACGGTAAAATAGAAATTTCTAATGAAAAGGCTAAGGTTCTTAGAGAGAAAAATTATGTTAATAAAAAAGTAATTCTTGGTGTAAGACCTGAAGCAATATTTGTAAATGAGAAGAAAGATAGCAATACATTAGAAGCAGTAGTTACAGTTACTGAAATGCTAGGTTCTGAAATATACCTATATTTAGAATTCGATGGTAGTGATTTTATAGCAAGAGTAGATCCAAGTGTTAAAGTTGAAATTGGAAAGAAAATAAATTTTAGTTTTGATAACGATAAAATGCATATGTTTGATGTAGAAACAGAAGAAGCTATTTTTTAATTGAGGTTATTTATATAATTTTGAGTTAAAATGAATATTGAGTAAATTACAATGTAGGATTTGTAATTTACTCTTTTTGGTTTTTCATTTATAATTATTGTATACCCTGATTATTCATATAATGCTGAATAATATGCTGTAAGTTTCTGAAT